>JANXVQ010000707.1 GCA_025351545.1 Spirosoma sp. | reverse complement strand
AGCATCTGTCATGATTTTACTGTTTTGATTGTCAATACTCCTTAGTAAAACTTAATTTTGTGGCAGAAAAATCATTTTTTTATTCGCTATTTATGCAACGTCCTGCCTGTTGGTATCTTTTGTGCCTGTTGCTTTATACATCTAGTATATCGGCACAAAACAATGAATTACCCTATACAACGCTCAACCTTCAGAATTTCAATGACTTTAAGCCAACCGGAGGAAACTGGAGACTAGTTGGGGATGTGTTTTACGACATCAATAAAGATGGCAAAGCGACGACAAAGCCTGGAACGGGTATACTGGTCAATGATCTTTCGGGGAAAAGTAAAGATCAGTTGTTTACCAAAATGGAGCACGGCGACATTGAGCTGGAACTGGATTTCATGATGGAGAAAGGTTCAAATTCGGGTCTCTATCTACAAGGGCGCTACGAAATTCAACTGTTCGACAGCTGGGGCGTAAAAAATCCAAAATCAATAGATTGCGGGTCTATTTATGAACGCTGGGACGAAAGCCGCCCCGAAGGCCGCAAAGGTTACGAAGGCCATCCACCATCGCAGAATGTGAGCAGAGCACCGGGGCTATGGCAGCACGTTAAAATTGTGTTTCGGGCACCCCGCTTCAATGAGAAAGGCGAGAAAACGGCCAATGCTAAGTTTATAAAGGTGATTCAGAATGACGTAACCATCCACGAAAACATTGAAGTAACCGGCCCAACACGGTCGGCTGCGTTTCAGGATGAAAAGCCAACCGGGCCGCTCATGATTCAGGGTGATCATGGCCCCGTAGCGATTCGGAACGTCAACTACAAATCGTATGGTATTGAGTCGGTTACGCTATCAAAACTGATGTTAAAATCGTATGATGGAAAGTTCAAGTCGGTGGAAGATTTCAATGCGCTTACGCCTAAACGGGAAATGCCGATTGAGATTTTGGCTCATCAGACTCCGGGGAGCCGCGATAATTTTGGCGGCAAAATTACGGGTACGATTCATATTCCCCGCGCCGGTAAATACCTGTTAAACCTGACGCTACGTTTTATTCCAAACGAGACACTGCCAACCAATCCGAATGGAGCGGGCGAACTGCTGATTGCCGGTAAAAAACTATTGACCATTACGGGAAAGGATAACAATTTCGCTACGACTACCACGAATCTGGAAGCAGGCGATTTCCCGTTTGAACTGGCCTATTACAAAAACTTTGGCTTCTGGTATGCCCGCAGTAATGATATTCTGCTAACGATTGAAGGCCCCGGCGTTCAGTATACTCCTCTGAATCAAGTAATTCGCATTGAGGACGCGGTTAGCGAAATTTTATTGATCGCCAGGAATGAGCCGGTTATGCAACGGGGCTTTATCAATCACCACGGCCTAAAGCATACGCACACCATATCGGTTGGCGAACCAGACGATGCTAACTATACCGTCGATCTTGGCAAAGGAGAATTTCTGCAAATCTGGCGGGGTAATTTCCTGGACACAACGCCCATGTGGCATGGTCGGGGTGAAACGCAATTATCCGTTCCCCTGGGTAGCGTGATTGAGTTGCCCGGAAAACCGTCACTTACGTTCCTCACCGATCAAAACTCGGTTTGGCCTGATTCCAACGCTACGTATAACAATCTGGGGTATGATGTTGATAAAGCAGGTCGGCCGGTGTTCAAATATACGCTGGGTGGAGCAGGTGTACGGGAGTCGCTCGCATCTACGGACGGAGGCAAGAAATTAGCCCACTCGTTTACAGTTACTCCGGGTGCGGAGACGAAAGAAATCTGGTGCCGGGTTGCCGAAGGAAAAGACATTACCCTATTGCCGAATGGCCTTTATGCGATCAACGACAGGCAGTATTTCATTGAACTTCCGGGTGCCGAAAAACCCGTTATCCGCAATACGACGAAAAATACAAAGGAGATGTTATTACCCGTGAAAGCGACAAATAAGGTTGGCGTCGTGACGTATTCAATTGTCTGGTAAGGCTCAATTTTCTGAAAAATATCATCATGAACGTATCTCATCAAAGCATAAACCGTTTGGCAATCGCGGCCCTGATCGCGTCTGGCCTAACTTGTTTTAGTACGTTGCCCGCTCTGGCTCAGATTCAGTCCAAAGACGGGAAACCCGTAAGTTCCAGTAGTAAGCAACCCGCTCCGGCTCCCAAAGGTCTGGCCAAACCAGAAGTTGAGACCGAAAAGGAGAATGATTTCTACAAACTGATTTCATTGCCCGTACCCGAAGATATTATTCTGGAAGTGGGTGGCATGGCCACATTACCAGATGGCAGTTTAGCCGTTTGCACGCGCCGGGGTGAAGTCTGGTTGGTCTCAAATCCTGCCATAAGTGGTTCGGAAAAACCAACCTACAAACGGTTTGCATCGGGCCTGCATGAACCCCTGGGGCTGACCTACAAAGACGGTAACATTTATGTCACCCAACGTAGTGAAGTCACCCGCCTGCGCGATACCGACGGCGACGACAAAGCAGATTCGTACGACAAAATTTACTCCTGGCCGTTGTCAGGCAACTACCACGAATATTCGTACGGGCCAACGTTTTTGCCAAACGGCAACATGCTGGTGACGCTGAATGTAGGCTGGAGCAACAGTTTAGGGCATGGTGTTAGTCTGGTTCCCTGGCGCGGCTGGACACTCGAACTAACACCCGACGGCAAAATGACGCCCTTCGCGGCTGGGATGCGCTCGCCAGCGGGCTACGGTTTCAACGCAGCCGGTGACTACTTTTACACTGAAAATCAGGGCGACTGGGTCGGTTCAGGGCGTATTTCTCAGGTAGAAAAAGGTGATTTTCTGGGAAATGCTGAGAGTCTTCGCTGGACGGGTTTACCCGGTTCACCACTAACGATAAAGCCACAGGACGTACCTAACACAGGCGAGCCCCTCTATGACGTGTCCAAGCGGTTTACAGCGCTGAAAGCGCCAGCGGTTTGGTTGCCGCATGGGATTCTGGGTATCTCGACATCGGGCCTACTAACCGATAATACACAGGGTAAATTCGGCCCCTTTGCGAACCAGATGTTTATTGGCGATCAGGGACAAAGTATTCTCTCTCGTGTTGACCTAGAGAAAGTTAAGGGCAAATATCAGGGTGTTGTGTTTCCATTTCGCGAAGGTTTCTCATCCGGCGTACTACGCATGGTATGGGGCCACGATGCGTCAATGTTTGTGGGTATGACGAGCCGGGGCTGGTCATCGACGGGTAAAGAACTGTTCAGTTTGCAGCGTCTTGTCTGGACAGGGAAGACGCCTTTCGAGATGAAAACAATTCACGCGATGCCAGACGGTTTTGAGATCGAATTTACCGCTCCAGTCGATCAGGAGCTGGCCGCTGATCCCGCATCGTATAAAGTGACGGGCTTCAACTACAAATACCATGCTACTTATGGTAGTCCGGTTATTAACCGGGGTGGCTGTCCCATTCGTGGTATTGTTGTATCAAAAGATGGTATGAAAGCTCGTTTGGTGGTAGATAGTCTACGTTTGGGCTACATTCATGAAATCACTACGAATGGTGTACGGTCGGCCAATGGCAGAGCGTTATTGCATAATGTTGGCTATTACACGCTGAACAATCTACCCGACGGCGAAAAACTGGCGATTGCCGAAGCGGCACCAAATCACGACCACGCGTCAATGGTTATGGCATCTACGTCTACAGCCCCGCCGGTAAGTACAAAGCCAACCGCTACAAAAGGTAAATTGACGAAACCAGTGGCGACGAAAGCAACGGCCTCCAGCACCATGAAGCGAGTAACAGAAATGCCTGCTTCGTGGGGCGAACCCGATTACACAATCACGCTGGGCACTAAACCGGGACTTAAATTCACCCCCGAGCAGTTCCAGGTAAAAGCGGGCAGCAAAGTTCGGATCGTCTTTAATAATGAGGACGATATGCTGCATAACTTCGTTGTGGTAACGCCCGGCTCTGCCATTCAGGTGGGGGAGCTTGCCATGAAACTGGGCCTCGAAGGACAGGAGAAGAATTATATCCCTCAGTCAGACAAGGTATTGCATCACACCAATTTACTACAGCCCAATACAAACGAAACGATCTATTTCAACGCTCCCTCAACGCCCGGCAACTACATGTATGAATGCTCGGTGCCCGGCCATTTTTATATTATGCAGGGTACAATGAAAGTGGTAAAATAAGTCGTTTTTACTAGTGCCTGTTCCGGCCAATAAAACGGCCAAAAATTCAGCCTAATGAGTACAGTGAACACATGATCTATGTTCACTGTACTCATTAGGCTGAATTTTTGGTTCAAACAATCTCAATTATGTTAGTCCACAGTAGTCAAGCGAATAAACAGAACTCCCTATCTTACTTATTAGATTGACTCTTACTGTTAAATAAAACGTTTTTGGCTGGTTGGTGTTCTATAGAAAAAACCCTATCAGTATGGCTGCGCACGTAGAAAAGAGCAACAAGAATGTTAAAAAAGTAGCCACAAAAGCACCCAAGGTGCATGGCGCGCCCAAAGTTCCAAAGTACGAACAGGGCGAATCGGGCATTATGACTTCGGGCATAACGCTAAAGAACAAGAAATAATAGGTTTTTTGTCAGATTAAGCAGTCAAACGTCCTCATCTAGTTAGGCTAAACCGCCGGGCGGCCCCGTCCGGTTTTGACTGCTTAATCTGACAAAAAAAGTCGCTTTTGTAACCCAATAAGATTAGCTCAAACAGCTTCTTAGATGAAGGTAATTGCTTGTTTGGTAGCAAGGCGAAAATAGCGAACGAATGGACAACTAAAAATCAATATCCGCCATAAAACTTTCGTAATCCCCACTCAATGGTCACCAGTGTCAGGACCACAAAGAACAACCAACGCCAGTTAATGAGCTCATTCATTTCTTCGGTGCTCGTCAATCGGGAGGGGTGCGGGCGGGTAGTCAAATTACGCACGAGTTCGTCTGTTTGGCTGGCGTTATAAAAGTGCCCGCCACTTTGTTGCGCCAACTGACGGAGCATTCCATGATCGGCGGTGGTGTTGAGGGCTTCGAGTTGCAGATCGCGTACAACAAACTGCCCCGACGCCTGTTCGGCCTTGTTATTAAGCGAAGCGTCGCTCGCCGTAACACTGGCCTTAAAGCGGTAAGCCCCCTCGGGCAAACGACTAATCTCAAAACGGCTATTAGCCGAGGTGGGCGTGTAATTATAGGAGCGCGTCAACCCTTTTTCATCACTGATTTCCAGTCGAACGGATTTATCAAATAGCCGCTCGTAAATGTCGTTGTAGAGTTCGGTCTCGAAAATAACTTTTTCGCCTGCCACAAATTCATTACGAATTGGGTAGACGCGAAGTTTACGCCGATCTTCCTTCACCGAAATTAATTGGATGACTTTCTGAATTAACTCATCGACTACTTCCTGCTTATCCGTTAATGCGTATTCTTCAAGGCGCCACGACCATAGCCCCTCCCCTGCCAGCACGGCGGTTTTGCGTGGACTGGTTACGTTCAACGCCAACAGTGGCTTCGTTGTACGAACACTGCCAACCTGTTGCCAAAGTACAACTTCACTCCCCGGCTGCAATCTAAACTCACCATACGGCACCGACATTGGCGGCAGTTTAGCAAGAATCTCAAGGCGGGCCGGGTCAAGATTAAGCTGCTTAAATTCGGGATTAAATATGCCCGTCACCTTATCGCTTTGATTCGGTTGGGCATTTACCTGCATTACCGGATTCGACGTGTTGAACGGACCCATTGATGACTGATTGCCAAGCACAAATAACACGGGTGTTTTTTTAGCCAAATACTTTTGTGCCAATGCATTACCTACACCTCCATTGTCAGGAATCTGATGCAGAATAATTAAATCATATACTTTATCAGCCGATGTGGTGGCTTCGGCCGGTGTTCCGGTCAGAATACGGACATCGACTTCATAGTTCTGGTTCTTTTCCAGAATGTTTCGTAAAGCCTTTACATCCGGGTGAGGTGTCAGCGCCAGCAGAAGCACTTTTTCTTTTCCATCAATGACGTCTAAATACACATCCTGCCGGTTATTGAGCGTACTAAATTCGCCGGGTTGCGGCAGTACTTCCACCACATAATGCTGAACCCCTTTCTGAGTGGCTGTCGTTTGAAATGTCAGTTGGTCGAAGGTGTCCTTTTTCCCTAAACTGACTGCCTGCCTACCCAATTCTTTACCATTCTGACGCAACACGACGGTTGCGATACGCCCCTGAAATCCGTTGCTGACAACCTCAGCTTTTACGGGAAATTGGTTGCCCAGGTACGCAATCCGATTAACAATAACACCTTTGAGTTGAATGTCTTTTTTCGGAATTGTATCGCCTAAACCAATGGTCTGCACAGCAAATGGGTACTGCCCAAATGTTGGCGAAAGCCCCTGGTTGACAATTCCATCCGACACCAATACAACGTCAGTTAGATTACGCCCTTCGTAGTCCGAACGAATACTCGATAGCAAGCCCGACAAATCTGTTGTACGCTGGGTGAAGGGAATTTGTGTTAAGTCCGATTCGCCGTCGCGCTCATCCGCAGACATATCGGCAAACGTATGCACCGACACATCTAAACCCTTGTCTAACAACTGTTTTCTAAGCGTTTGCAACCCTTCTAATGTGCGGGTAAGCGCGGGCCGACCACCAGCCGCCACCGACTCAGAGTTGTCGATTGCCAACACAACTTTAGGTTTCTCGGTTAGCGTCCGCAGGCTTCGAATCAGCGGATTCAGCAACAAAAAAGTCAGAAAACTAACAACGACAAACCGGAGTGCGGCTAGCCCGTATGTCGTTCGTTTGTCGAGCCCACCTACAGTAGTTCCACTACCTACCAGACGCGGTAGAGGCTGGTACATAGCAAACGCATATACCGCCCCAGCGAGCAGACACACCAGAATCCACCAGGGTGAGGATTGAAAAATAACGTCAGATTGCATCAAAGAAGGGTTGTAGTTTAAGCCGGGCCGCCGGTGCGGTGAAGAACTATGAATGATGCCCTGGCAGATACGGTATCATTCATAGTTCTTCATTCGTGATTAGGTTAACATTCCTCCATCAACTTGCAGAACTTGACCAGTAATGTAGCGAGAGAGATCGGAGGCCAGGAAAACAGCACAATCAGCTACTTCTTCAGGTTGGCCACCACGTTTCATTGGAATTTGCTGTTTCCATTCCTCAAGCGCTTTCTGATTGATTTCGCCAGTCATTTCAGTCTCAATAAAACCTGGTGCAATGGCATTGGAGCGAATATTTCGCGAGCCCAATTCAAGCGCAACCGACTTTGTGAAACCGATTATACCAGCCTTCGAAGCGGCATAATTGGCCTGGCCCGCATTGCCCCGGATGCCAACAACCGATGTCAGGTTAATGATTGAGCCGGATTTAGCTTTCATCATCGTTTTGATGGCTGCTTTTGTAAGATTGAATACCGACTTTAAGTTAACGTTAATAACAGAATCCCATTGTTCTTCTGTCATGCGCATCAACAATCCATCTTTCGTAATCCCGGCATTATTAATAAGCACATCGAGTTTGCCAAAGTCGGCAAGTACCTGAGTAATAAGATCTTCGGCAGCTTTATGGTCAGACGCGTCGGAACGATACCCTTTCACTTGCCCGCCAAACGCCCGGAGTTCGTCTTCCAGCGCCTGCCCTTTCTCAACACTCGACAAATAGGTAAATGCCACGGCGGCACCTTCTTTCGCAAACTTCTGAGCCATAGCACGTCCAATTCCACGCGACGCACCTGTAATCAGGGCAACTTTTCCTTTCAGTAAATCCATTGTAAGAGGTAATAATTAATAGAAGCTATAGAATGGATACTAAATATATGTAAAATCCATCCTACTAAATTCATTAGGCATCATTACATAATAAATTTAGTCAAAATTAGTAGTTTGGTCGGAAACGGCAAGATAGGTATAGGTTTTGGTTTCGTAGATAAGCTGCGTTACTTTGTCAAAAATCAAGTAATACGTCATGCGCTATCCTATTCTCGTTGCCCTCCTATTAATATCAGTATCTGTTACACTGGCTCAAAAAATTCATGCGCACAACGATTATGCCAAAACCCGGCCATTTGTAGATGCCTACGAGCAGAGAGCCGACTTTATCGAAGCTGATGTTTGGCTACAGGATGGTAAGTTAGTCGTATGTCATGATAAGCCGACAATTATTGCACCAACGCTGGACTCCCTATATCTGAAACCGATTGTAAAATTATTTGAGCAAAATAAGGGTAAGGTAAGTCCAGATCGGGACTATACTTTTGGGTTAGTAATTGATGTAAAAGATACTCCCGCCGACGTACTGCCGAAACTGCTGGCCATGCTACAGAAAAATTTGGCTTGTTTCAATCGTTCGGCTAATACTAAGGCTATACAGGTCATTATCAGCGGCAATCGGCCTAGAATTGAGACCTATCTTGACTATCCGCTCCTTAAGTTCGACGGGCGGCCCAGCGAAGTTTATGATCAGGAAACACTTCAGCGGGTAGCGATGATAAGTGACAATTTTTACTCCTACTCGCGCTGGGATGGCATCGGCGACATTCCTTCTGACGATCGCGACAAACTAAAGCGTGTTATTAAACGGGCGCATAACGATAGTGAACCTATCCGGTTCTGGGGCATTCCCGACATGCCAAATGCCTGGAAACAGGTAAAAAAATTAGGCGTCGACATAATTAATACAGATAAAGTTTCGGAATGTGTGCAGGTAATGCGGTAATAGTCTACCTGGATTCCAGATCGCCAATAGTTATTCTATTTGGAGGGTCGAAACCAGGATGACGAAGACAAAGCAGTAAACATTACCGCTACTCAACTTATTAGGTTTAGCATTAGTCGTTGCACACCCTAACTTTTTTTGCCCAATGGACATTCCACAAATCAAAAAGGCGCCACTTGTTTACGATGTGGCTATTATCGGCTC
>JANXVQ010000706.1 GCA_025351545.1 Spirosoma sp. | reverse complement strand
CCGTAGTACCAAATACCGTTGTTGGAGAAAGTAATAGCTTCCGAATAACACGGCACTAAAGAACAAATCTCCCAGCAGACCATTCAAGAAGAAAGACGTACCGTTGTAGAACGCCAGCCCAGCCGTATAGCAAGTCATCAGACCAGCGGCCGTTTGTGGATAGTAGGTGCTACCGTACCACACAGCGAAGTTGGTAATCAGGAAAAACAGTACTGAAGATGTGATTGATGCGGCAGCAATGCGTCCGGCCGTTGCGCGTTGTAAGGCCCACAGGCCCAGCAGCCATGTCAGACCAAAACTGGTATATACGGCGCCCATGCTCCCGTGAAACCCAATTAAGACATCGCTCAACAGCATAATCGTTAGTGGAACCGCTAGTCCCAGCCACTTACGCTCGAATGTAGCGGCCCCAAAAAGGGCTAGAGCAGCTATAGGCGTAAAATTTGGCCAGTGAGGTACTAAACGAAATAACGCAGTAGCAAGAACAAGAATCGAAAGCGTAGTTATGCGAATTTGAAGCGGCTTCATGGTAAGATCAATGGTTATGGTATTAACTCGTGTACTACAGTACCTCGCATCAGGATAGATTCAAAAACAGTCCTGTAAGCGAGGTAGTGTTTTTAACAAAGGTAACTCCATAATATAGATACAGCAAAGTCTAATTCACTCCCCCTATGAAAGATAACTACCGGCAAAACTACTGAACCTGAAATTAGTTCATGAAGGAAGTGGAAGTATTAGCGTCGTTCAGAAGTAATTTACTTCATATCCATTCGTCACTATTTAGTTCCGCTTATCCTTAAAACTAACCGATTATATTTATTTAGATAGTTGTCTAAATAAATAATTAGATATTTGTATAATACTTTAATAGCCTAAAGATGAACAATCTATTTAAAGCCCTAAACGATCCCACCCGTCGGCAGATACTGGACCTGCTGCGCGGGAGCGACCTGAACGCCGGTGAAATTGCCGATCGCTTCAATATGACGAAGCCCAGTATCTCGCACCATCTGGATTTGCTTCGGCAGGCCGGATTGGTTGAATCCGTTAAGCAGGGGCAGTTTATAAATTACTCCCTCAACACCACCGTGCTCGACGATTTGCTGGCCTGGCTAATGAGTTTCCAAAAAACGGACGCAACAATACCAGCCACCGAACCAAGCACACCCGAAAAAACACCCGACCAAACCCGTTAAATTCCCTTATCAATCATGAAAACAAATTCTACGTCTACCGAAAGCTTAATCGTTATTTTAATGCTGGCCCCACTGGTTTATTTGGGCATCATCTGGAATCAGCTTCCTGCCGAAATAGCTACGCACTATGATTTGAACGGAAATCCCAATGACTGGACACCTAAGCAAACAGCAGCGTTAAGTATTGGTAGCTTGTCTATATTCCTATACGTAGTACTACGGTTTATACCAGTCATTGACCCAAAAGGACAATTGCAAACGTCGAACTATCAAAAACTACGTTTTGCTGTTACGCTCTTGTTTGCCGCTATTATGGGCTGGTTATTTTATATAGCTGCGCATCCAACAGAAGGTAAAATGTCAACGGGTGTGATCCTGGCGCTTGTCGGAGTTTTGTTAGCGGGCATGGGAAACTATATGACGACAATAAAACCAAACTGGTTTGTGGGTATTCGCACGCCCTGGACACTTGATAGCGAGGTTGTCTGGCGCAAAACGCACCGGATGGGTGGCCGACTGATGGTTGTGGGTGGCTTACTGAGTACAATACTAGCCTTAGTTTTACCTATGTCGTATAAGGTGACTTGCGTAATGGGAGTCATTCTGCTTACCACGCTCATTCCCGTAATTTACTCCTACGTCTATTTTCGGCAGGAAAAAGCTCGCCAACTAAATTGATTATTCGTATCACTCAACTCACTTTCCCATGAACCGATCTTTATTTTCCACTTTATTTTTAGCGTCTCTTTGTCTGAATGCGCTGGCTCAAACGGAGGAACCCATGCAGTACAAAATTACTGTTCCGGCTGGGGCTGATCTAACGCTCGACGGGACGCTGACAGTGCCCAACAACCCCAAGAAAGCCATACCCGTTGTGTTGCTCATTGCTGGCTCTGGCCCAACCGACCGCGATTGCAATAGTGCTTATGGCTTGAAAACGAACACTTTAGCAGACCAGTATTAATTATCAATGGCAAACACGATATGCAGGTAGCCATTAGCGAAGCCGAATTATTTAAAGCGGCCCATCCTGATGCTAAGCTGATAGTGTTTGATCAGATGAACCACATTCTTAAAAATGCTCCAATGGATCGTGCCGAAAATATAAAAACGTATAATGTCCCAACTCTACCGCTTACACCTGGCGTGGCAACGGTTATTGCTCAGTTTGTAAATAAGTAGCTACACCGGTATCAGTTCGCCGAATAATGGTGTAGATAAGCAATCAGTCGCTCGAAGTGAATTTGTTCGTATGGATTTTGTGTCTGGTGGATGAGCAGATGCCGATATCTATTAATCAGACCCTCGAAGTGAGCATTATGATTTAGTCGGGCTGTTATCAGGCCTTTATAGCAGCGATGCATCTGGTTGTATACAAACTGACAAGGCTGATCGGGATACGCATTCAAAAGCCGGTCGAGGTCGGGCAATGTACAGGAAGCGGCTAAAAAACCAAAGCCAGTCGTATTGAAAAAGCGTTCGATTTGCTGGCAGGCAGCAACGAGTTCTTCTTCGGAATGAATACTGAAGCGAACAAAATGAAAATCGTGGAATTGACCAATTGGAACGATAAGCGTATTCGCATCCGGGCGGCTGATAGCCTGATTAGTCAAAAACTGCTGGGCAATTTGCTCGACCTGATTGTTCCGACAGCCGAAGCGGATAGCCAACACAGTCTCACTGTCATAAAATGCGGGTAAGAGCATCACATTTTGAAAGCCTGTATCCGTTATTCGTCGGTATTGCTTCTTTTCGGGCAGCAACACGAACTGGTGCCGTTCAAAAAAAGGCGTCAAGTGCTGATACAGAATCGTTTCAAAAGACGTGAACGTCATGAGCGATAAATTATAACGGCAAAAAATAACGGGTTAGATAGCTGCATAACTATGTCAAAACGAATAAGTTTCGTTTACCCACCTGAAATTGTCTGCAACTATAGGGTGTAAACGTCGAACTAAAGCAAGTCGATTCAGGTTACAGTTTACACGCCCGAATTTTGCGTGTCAATTTGGGGACGACCGGAATTGACAGCTTGCTGAGGTCGCGGGTAAGCATGCCGGGAGTTGACGGAATTTCCCGCCCTAACAAATCGTCAAAACAATAACTGGCGAATATAACTACGCCATGGCTGCCTAATCCGACGGATTAAGCAATAGCCATTGTCTCCCCGACCTACGTGCTGCTGGTTGGATCAGGAGGCATCGACTCGCAGCGCTGGCTCAGTATATGGTATTAACGGCTGAGTGAGACACAAGTACCTACGGATGACGCTTGGTCTGGTATACACCGGGTCGATTCCCGACAATTCCAAGTATACCTAAGCATGTAGAAAGCGCGTTGGTTTCCTTGACTGGACGAGAGTTCGAATCTCTCCGTCTCCACATTTGAAAGCCCTGTAAGCATCTAACTTACAGGGCTTTTTTGGGGCATCTGATCAGTAATCAGATTTTTTGTCGTACCTCGTTTGTCAATATATTCAACCGTAGAGCTTAGTGGATTCGGCCAATTACCTGATTGGCTTGGGCGAAAACAGCTTACTGCGCCAGGCAAAGCATTTGCTATACTTCTCCAGCGAGAAGTGCTCACTGGGTTTCAGCGGTTGACGATGTAGTAAATGGTCTCGAAACTTGTCGAGCTTATCCGCCTTTGTTAGTTCAGTAGCCATAAATGAAAAAGCTACCTAGCAAGGTTACCGGGTAGCTTTTTGGGATGGTAGGACGTATCTAGTCGCTTTGTTTATTTGTAACTGTTTAGGTACTCAATTTGCCGCTACTTTCTTATGGGAGAGACAATAGACACAGAAAATGCCGCGTTGAAGGCGCGCTTAACCCAAAATTCGGCTAACTCTAGCAAGCCGCCCTCCTCGGCGGGCTTCACTAAAAAGCCCCTTATTAAGCCCGCTCTGCCTAACGAAACGGGTAAAAAACTAGGTGGACAGCCAACCTGGACATCCCGGCAAAACGCTCCACTTTGTCGAGCAGCCAGATGTGATCTATACCCATCAGCCAACTCAGTGCCAGCAGTGCGGCTTGCCTTTTCTGTTTAAAGCTGACGGTCGAACTGGCCGGGCCAAACGTAGCAAAGGCCATTGCCCTGTCGCAGTCCGCGTGCCAGTCACATATTGACCGAGAATGGCTTCACAAATGTCAAAAACATGACGGGTGGCATGTCAATTTGGGCCAATTCAGTGGGCCAGCTTCCAGCGGGCAAAACTCTGTTAGTTAACTGATTGTATG
>JANXVQ010000681.1 GCA_025351545.1 Spirosoma sp. | reverse complement strand
TCCAGCTTTAATCACGAAGGCAATGTCATAATCAGAGGCTGGATGAACAGCGGTGCGCCTTGCAACCGAACCTGCTAAAAGAGGTTTATCAAACAGAATTCCAGCAAAAGTTTCTGACAAAAAGCGGGTCACTTTTGCGACTATTTTTCTGTCAGACTTACTTTGAAGAGCATTCGGGTCGACCCTGCTTTGTTTCAATAACTGCTTAAGAAATTCGTTTTGATTGAATCGCTCGGTTGGTTCGTCCTCGTCACTAACTAAGATTGAATATGCTAATCCCAAACTTGCTCCCACACTAGCACCAATAAGTGTACCTTTTAAGCCTTTTTGAGGTTCGTAATGATTAAGTATGTTATTCAGAGTCAAGGGATACCCTGCTAACTGAATTGTCTGACACTGTCCAATTAGGTCCACCAGCAAGCCGGCTATACCACCCGTTAATACCCCTTTGCCAATATTCTGTATCGTCCTATCCATAGATTACTAAGTTTTTTTGCGAAGGTTCCCAGCTATCAATGGCTGGGAACCACGCGTTCAACTACTTTTCCTTCGTCACCCCTTTGAAGGGTTTACCATCGGCTTTTTGGTCCATGAAGCGTCCTGTATCGGAATCGCGTTTGGTCCATCGGTCATTTTCAGGATTATATACCTGAGACCGGTCTTTTACTGCTCCGTGG
Organism: Spirosoma sp.; assembly: GCA_025351545.1. Taxonomy (GTDB): domain Bacteria; phylum Bacteroidota; class Bacteroidia; order Cytophagales; family Spirosomataceae; genus Spirosoma. The sequence goes on along the minus strand of JANXVQ010000681.1, from coordinate 4,823 downwards.
CGACCTCCGCCCGGTTTACCATTAGTTGCCATAGTTTTGGCTTTGGGGATTGTATTCAACAATTCAATACTGCACGCGATAGAAAGTCATCCCAGTAGGAACGAGCTATAGTAGGCGAACGGGCGAACGATCCCTTCTGGGACCAAGCCGGGCGTGATAGCAGAGGTGAGATTAGAAGAATCTTCTGGAGAAATGGACAAAACAGAGTGAGTGGCTTGTATGGTAAATACCAACGTGCTTGTTTTGTGCTCTGATTCTCAATCAGAAGTTCAACAAAAGGCCGGCAAGCCGTTTATTTCCCCTGACTGCATCATGCAGAATGGCGGTATTTGAGTTTTTCTCAGCCTTCGGGAGCGGCCGCGCTAACGGTTCGTCCTTCTGAAGGCTTTTTTATGCATAAGCCTTTGTGGTTACAAGGTTTGGTGACTGACAGGCTGACACGTATGACGACCTATCTACTTTTACTGACACCGACCATGCCAGTATATTGTTTGCCGACACATTGTCAGACATTATGAATAAAGGGTCTTCTTTAAGTCTGTCAAAATTATGTTGGGCTGACTTAGCTTATGCCAATACATAATATATTCCCGGCATAGCTTTTTATTGAGCCATAGATTTGACCGTTGTAGCTCGCTCAACCGTCGGGCAGCATTGGCTGGAGACATTATACGATTTGTCACTAACCGATCCAATACCCATACAAGTGTTCGCACCCGCAAGCCTTGCCGTTCAGCATCCCCTTGCAACCAACTACACCCTGTCAGCAGGGGTAACTTCATTCGTTTGGCCATTCGACACATCAACCTGTCGGAACCAGTCATTTTGTTAGCTGGGCCAACCTCGGCTAAGAGTGCGTTCATTTCGGCCTCGTCTGCTACCACAACAATTACATGTTCATTGTACATCTGTAGTTCGCGCCGGTGGGCTCTATCCAAGTTGTTCATAACAAGTGGAGTTGTTATTAGACGTACGTCGCTATCCAGCAGAGCCGGTAGTAACTGTGTATCTTTTAAGTCAAGCAATATGGCTGCATCGGCCACGCACTGCTCTGGTTGATTAGTCTGATTCATATCAAAGTGCCGAAGCATCAGCCAGGCGGTACGTATAAATAGTAGTTTACACGATCTTAAAATTTTCCCGAAATTCTGTTAGTGATTGGTTATTGAGAGAGGCTGCCTTATCCAGCGATATAAGGCCTTCGGCGGCTGCCCGGTAAAGCAGTCGGTGAAAACGCATGGTGCGCTCCTCGCCCACATAAAGTCCCGGCTCATTTTTCCGCCAACCCCGTTTGTTGAAGTAGATCGAAAAGCCGGTATAGGTCGCATCATTGATAATTTCTAAATCTTTCGCCCTGCGCATGATTGCCTGTATCGATACACCGTAATAGGCTTTCATCTCAATAAGCTCCTGCACTGAAATCTGTCGACGACGGGCCGACAGCGCACTAACAAACCGTTCACGAGGAATGAGAAACGCGGCTGTAAAGCCGTGGCACAGCGTTTCGATATCACGTGTACTCATGTCAGGGGGAAACCTTAGAGCGAGGTGAGCCAACTCATGGATGGCGGTAAAACGCTGACGCACTATATTAAAAAAGTCATTGATAACAATGACCGGGTTTTCTTCATATAAACTATTGCCAATGTGCGCAGCCAATCCATCGAAAGCTTCAGATGCCGTAATCGAGAGCACTTTTAGACAACGCTCTTCCAGCATTTCGAGCACGTTTGGGATTGGGTCGGTACCCAGATTCCAAATTTTACGCAATTTATTGGCAGCTTGCTCAACATCCTCTCGCGAATGAATTAGTGTATCGAGCAGCGGGTTTTTAAACCGGGGGAGTTCTCCAATCAGGTTTTCCAGTTCATAGTACCGTTCAAGTCGCTCCGTGACGCGGGCCAATATTGAATTTTCTTCTGTTTTTGTCAGTTTGCTGGTCCGCTTACGAAATTCAATGTTTCGCAACTCGACGGATTCGGTTCGCAGGAAATAATCCGCTGGAACGCTTAGGGCTTCTGCCAACCGAAATAATCCTTCGCTATCGGGCATCGCTTTCCCTTGCTCATACTTGTGTAGAGCCTGCTTAGTGATGCGGTTTTCTAACCGATCAGCAAGTTGTTGCAGTGATAGCCCGGCCATGTTGCGAGCAGTTAAGAATCGCTCGGCTAAGGTTTGTTTCATAAAGCCAAATTCGTTGGCAGATAAATGTATCTAATGCGATTTGTCAACCTTAAGCACCAATTTTGCATATTGTAAGGTTTTATATTTTTTTCTTTGGTGCATACGTCAACCAATTGCTCAAATGCAACTCTAATCAATTTAGTTCCAAGCCTGTTTTTTGAACGTGATATAGTTCTCAAATTTTGAATAATTTTACTGTTTCTATATACTTTATATCATTTAACAAATCCATCATCAGAGTCTTTTTTAGGGGTTTCAGCTTCGTTACTTGAAACTGTTACGCTATTACTACAGCTATTTTTTTCAGAAAAATTTTTCCTTTTCAGCATAAATCTCAGATAGTGAGCCTGGTTACCCCAGCATTAAAATTCCCCTACCCACCTAAAATAACCTTCACCAACCGCCACACAGTAGTCGAGGACTCCTCTGTGGCGGGACTACTGTGGTCGTATTGATCATATAGGCGTTCGGCCCGTTCGATGGCCTGGCGGATGTGCGGCTTATCAGTTTTCGAGTCAACAGCCAGCAATAAGTCGAAGAATTCATTGCTAATCAGTTTGCTATCCTGGCCGTCGTACCGAATCGGTTCGCCGGGCGGTCCAAATGACTGTAGGCACTCGTTGAGCCGGTCATTGTATTGCCGGCGGTGCATGGCTCCGCCCTGGTGATCCAAAAAGTGGAGCAAAAGCCAGTACTCAAACGCCTGGTTGGAGTAGGCCACCCGACCCGGCCCAAATAATTGCTCGGCCAGTCGGACGGCTTCGTTAAAGTCCTGCGCCGGAAAGTCGTCCCGGTCAAAGACGCACCAAACCTGATCGTAATGGCGACCTTTGGCGGCTTCTTCAGCCCGAATCTGTTCGGCCCGGCGTACTAAAGAAAGGGTATTGAAGCCAGTTCCAACCGCTTTGAGCCTAATTGTAGGCTGCTCAAACTGACGAAAATAGCTAACCTCTGTATTTACCCCTTCGGTAATAATCAGTAATCGTTGCGTGATGTCGGTTGCCAAATCGCTGCGCGTTAGCAAAAACGGTTTACGTTTAGCCAGTCGGCGTTGTTCCCGCTGTTCGGCTTCAAGTACGGCTTTGTCCAATCGTCTCATAAAACACCGACCGGCTCTGCTGAATGATCTTGCGTTGATTGGACCAACTGGCCAACGCCTTCTTCGTATTCATTGAGGTAGGGTACTGCCCCGTACCGACCCTGCAGGTATTTTTCCCGGAAGTCATCGGTCTTGCGCACTTGGTCCGTTTTGAAACCGGCTAATGAATACAACGACGACGCGCCGTATCGGTCTTTTTTGACAAACCAAATCTGGTCGCGCCGAAGCAGGGGAGTGGCAATGCCTGCATCAGAAGGGCTTTCGGCGGTCAGCAGGTTGCTGTCGTGGGTATTGAAAATAAGCTGGGCATTGCGTGGGTTGGTAACCGGAGAATGAAACAGGCCCACAAGCCTCTGCACCAGATTTGGGTGCAACTTCGATTCCAGTTCGTCAATCACCAGCACGTCGCCCTGTTGCAACGTCTCCAGTATCGGCCCCGACAGGGCAAAGTATTTCTGCGTTCCTGACGATTCATCTTCCATGTCAAACTCCAGCACACCCGTCCGGTTGCCCGACGAGTCATAAACCCGATGCACAGCTTTGGCCCCGCCGAAAATCAGCCCATCTTTTTCGGTTAGGGCTTCTGTGAGTCGTTCCCGCAGGTCAGACGGCAGGTTTCCCGGCAAATCGCTTTCGTGTTCGATGGCCCGTACCCGAACGTCGGTAATGCCGAGGTCAGCCTCCCGCAAAAATCCCATGATGGCTCCTTTGCCGGTGGGGTGCATCACCTTACTGACCGTAAAACCTTCGTAGCCTTCCTCCTGCAAGCCCGAAATGATGTTGAAGCGGCCAAGCCAGCCAAACACACGCTGGGCCAGCACTTCGTTGAACTGAGCCGCCACCGACAGCAGCAGCGCGTCGGGCCGGATCATACCGTCTTTGATTAGTCTGGCTCCAATCTTGAACTGACGCGGATGCACGGCGTCGAAGGTCTGTCCATCGCGGTAGAAGATCTCGATCTCTTTTGTTTTAGGACGTACCAAATCGGGCCGGCAAAATAGCCACTCAGCTACAATATGATCGGCTGTAGCCGCAAAACCATACCGAAATAGGTCACCTTCGTGCAAAAAAACCAGTTCAAACTCCGAAGGAGCCTGCTCGGTTTCGGGGTTCAGACGAAATGGCACGACCGGGATTTTCTGCCCCGTGCTGGCTGCCGACCGCAAAATAAACAGCCGCATTACGTGCATGGCTTCCACCAGCTTGCTTTTGCCGGCGGCATTGGCTCCGTAAATGGCGGCTGTCCGTAACAACCGAACCGGACCAGTTAGCTCACCTGCAATCAGGTTGGCTTCGGTGAGCGGGTCTTTGTCGTAGCCCGATGCCAGCATACTAAGCTTGGCCTCGTCGCGGAACGATTTGTAGTTCTGAACAGAAAATTGCACCAACATAGCCGAATGTGGTCTTTATTTGCACAAATAACGCGATATTTGCCCATATAATTCAGATTGCTGTATTTTATGCCCCAACCTTTACTCGAAGACCTTTGGGCCGAATCAGGTTTTTCGCCCAATCCTGAACAAGCGCAGGCTATTCGTCA
>JANXVQ010000658.1 GCA_025351545.1 Spirosoma sp. | reverse complement strand
CTGACGGTTAATGAAAAAAACATTCGTATTACCGTACCGGCGGGGATTGAAAACGGACAAAAGATAAAACTGGCTGGTTATGGCGCTCCGGGCGTTAATAAGGGGCCAAATGGCGATTTGTTTATAACGTTCATCATTGCCGATGATAGCCGGTATAAACGCAAAGGCAACGATTTATACGTCAACGAAGAAATTGACCTATACACGGCGCTGTTGGGTGGCGAACGAATTATTGAAACGCTGGATGGGAAAGTGAAACTAACTATACCATCCGAAACCCAGAACGGTGCCAAAGTAAGGCTAAAAGGAAAAGGGTTTCCCGTCTATAAACAAGACGGGTCGTTTGGTGATTTATATGTACAATGGCAGATAAAACTACCAACGAATCTGACCGACGAGCAAAAAGAACTATTCCGAAAATTAGCCACTCTATAGCCTGGTTGATCTTATGCAGCCCAATCACCTAATCTCCGTCAATGAATTCTGTGTGCATCATCACATCGAAATCACATTTGTTCACTTGCTGGAACAAAGAGGACTTGTCGAAACAATCAGCGTAGAACGATCAGTTTACGTCCAGCCCGAGCAACTACCCAGGCTGGAAAAATTAGTTCGCCTGCATCAGGAACTTGCCATTCACCCCGACGATCTGGATGTTGTAACCGATTTGCTGGACCGCATGGAAACCTTACAAGATCAGTTAACTCAATTGCAAAATCGACTGGTTTTTTACGAGCAGGTCAATGACTGACTAGTGTTCCCTTGCCATTACATATCATCTAAATTCCCAATATTCATTCTGTCCTTGAATTTTCTACTTAGGCAATCACGCAAAAAACTTTGACAAATCGGACTGCAGCCGCAGACGGTCGCCGATGCAGCTTACAGCATATTCCATTGATTATCAAAGCTATTAGCTTTGTCAAAGTTTTTTGCGTGATTGACTATGCCTGGTCGTTGATTGTCCGCACAAGACTGATTGCACTAGTTAATAATCGAACTCCGCTTTGTGCTTTTCAATAAAATCAGCCCACTTTGTTGGCTGTTTCCCGACAATATCAGGGAAGTTATTAAACGTATCATCAGCACCAGGGATGGTCCCGGCCGCGTACCGTTTCCAGTGATCATATACACAGCCCATATACGCCATTTCTGCCCCTGCATCCACCATAGCCCGTAGAAATAATTCAGGCGAAAGCGGTTCATAACGGAAAGGTTTACCAACGATAGAGGTCATCAAGGCTGCCATTTCATCAAACGTTATGGCGTCGTAGCCTAACCTATACGTCTGGCCGCCATGCACGTCTGGATGTGCCAGTGCCAAAGCAGCTACCTGGGCCACATCCTCTACATCGACCCAACTCAGACGGGCACCTTCAACATACGCATGAATTATCCCATCCTCGATGGCTTTTTTACCGCCGTAGCTTAGCACATTCTGCATAAACGTTTCAGGACGCAGATGGGTGTAGGAAAACCCGGACCACTCAATGTATCGTTCTATCAACTGGTGCCATGCCCAGTGCGCAACGGTCGTGTCGTCACGGCCGCATGCACCCAAATGGACCACATGTTGTACACCAGCCTTCTTGGCATTATCTAACAATGCCTTACTCTGCCGTAACATATCAACGGTATAACCGGTGACGATAAGGACACGGTCAATACCGCTAAAGGCAGGCAAATGCGTCCGTTCATCATCAAAATCAAGAATGACTGTTTTTATTCCCTGAGCCGTAAAAGAAATTGCTTTCTCTGGCGAACGTACCGCAGCCACGAGCTCTATATCTTTATTTAAGAGCATAAAGTCAATTGTTTTACTGCCGACTTGCCCGGTTGCTCCGGTGATAAGTATTTTTGGACGTGTGGTTGTTGACATAGAAAGTAATGAACTGTTTTTCAGTGCGTGATATAAAACTAGGCTCAATTTGGGTTTCAAGTTGGTGATTAACTTTGAGATAAAAATGCTATGCTGGTTCGCATCCATGAAATCGTTGATGATCGCCTTTGCTACGAGAAAGTACACGAGCTGAGGTGGGCCGAAGGGGTCAAATGTCCGCATTGTGCTTCGCACAGTTACCGTCGGCACGGCCATCACAACAGCAGTGAACACCGGCTTGGCTATCAATGCAAGGGTTGCGAACGCTATTTTGACGACCTCACAGAGACCATCTTCGAAGGGCATCACTAACCCCTAAAAGTCTGGCTACTAAGCCTTTACTTAATGAGCCTCAACCTGTCCAATGCCCAGATTGCCCGTGAGTTAGGACTCAATGAAAGCGATACGCATCAGATGACTTCCCAACTCAGGGAGGGGGTCTATGAGAAACGGCCTACGGTCGTCTTGTGGGGATCGGTATGGACTTGCAACAGTATAGTGGAGATTTTTTAGGTGGTCATTGAGAAGGTGTAAAAATAAGATTCCTGCTCACTGGGCGTGCGGTAATTCAACACCGAATGTTTCCGTCGGCGATTATACCATCCCTCAATATACTCGA
>JANXVQ010000601.1 GCA_025351545.1 Spirosoma sp. | reverse complement strand
TGGCCCAGTCCCAATGCGCAGGATGCGTCCAGTAGGTAGCATTGGGGAAGGTGGGTATTAATTGATCATCGCTTCGTTTGACCGCTCCACCCACGTGGTCGAAATGTAGATGGGTTAGCAAGACGTCGGTTATGTCAGTTTCCGAATAACCTGCTTTATGGATAGAATCCAGTAAACTGGCCTCGCCCGGTCGGAATGCCGCATCACCATCGCTACGGTGAATGTCGTAATGGCCGAAGAATTTAGCATCCTGTTTTGCACCGATGCCTGTATCGACAACCAGTACTTTACTATCCAATTCGTAGAGCAGACAGCGCATTGCCCAGGTGCATCGATTCTGCTCGTCGGCAGGATTTAGTTTTTGCCAGAGAGGCTTTGGCACAACACCAAACATAGCACCACCGTCAAGTTTAAAAAGACCAGTATCAAGAGTTTGGAGAGTCATATGGGTTTAGTTATAGTAAAGACAAAGATAAAACCTGAACCTGTCTTCCTAACGTATATGTATTATCATTCTCCTGTTGACTGTTGACCCTTCATGTCTCCTTAATCGAAAAACCGCCAAAATTTGGTAATTTGTCGTGCTGCCGACAGATTCACAGCTTAAACCATCTGTACTCTACTACCCATCTGATTCCTGGTCTATGAAACATATCGTTCACAAACATCCACTGGCCATTCGGTGGTTTCACTGGATCAACTTCCCGGTTCTGTTCGTCATGATCTGGAGCGGATTGCTGATCTACTGGGCCTACGATCCGTACAAAATCACCATCGGCGACTATACGCTGGTTTCGTTTTTTCCAGACGGGTTTTATAAAGCACTGAACGTACCGAAACGGCTGGCCGAAGGCATGGCCTGGCACTGGGTGTTCATGTGGCTGTTTATTCTGAATGGCCTGCTCTATGTTTGCTACACATTTATTTCGGGCGAGTGGCGGCATTTGGTGCCAGACCGAAATTCATTCCGCGAAGCCATTCAGGTAACACTTTATGATCTGGGACTACGCAAAACTCAACCGCCGTTTATTAAATATAATGGAGCGCAAAAAATCGCCTATTTCTCCATCATGCTCATGGGCGTCGGATCGGTCCTGACGGGTTTTGCCATTTACAAACCAACTCAATTTTCGTGGTTAACGAGTTTGCTCGGTGGCTATAAAGCTGCCAGACTGGAGCATTTTATTTTGACAATCGGCTACGTTCTCTTTTTCTTCGTTCACGTTGGGCAGGTAATCCGTGCCGGTTGGCGTAATTTTCAATCGATGGTTACAGGATTTGAGGTTGTTAAACCCAATACCTCTAATCGCCCGGTTATGGATAAGCCGATAACGCCCGAATCACCGATAACGCCCGTACCTGACCCCGTTATAACCCCTGCCGAACCCGCTTTACTATGAGCCAGTCTACAGAACCCCAATTACCTGAGGACGATATTCCGGAATCGGCTGTTCGTCGGCGAATGATCAAATCGTTCGGCTGGTTTACGCTGGCGGCTGCCGTGCCCGTTGGCGTATATGAATGGATTACACACAGCCCTGGTGCGCAAGGCATTAAAAGACCACTTCGGAACGTATTGACCGGTAACGAAACACTGGCAAGAACCTATTTCAGTAATACGCATTTAGTACCACTATTTCCGGTAGAAGATGCCGCCAAAAAAGCACGCGTCAATGGGTACGACGGCATAAAATCACCCATTCCTGAAGACTGGAAACTCCAGATTGACCGCTCTGCCGGTGAGCCACTTACACTGACTATTGACGATATCAAAACCTTACCCAGACACGAGATAGTGTATGAGTTTAAGTGCATTGAAGGTTGGAGCCAAGTGCAGCATTGGGGTGGCGTTCGGTTATCCGACTTTCTGGAAAAATACAAACTCGCCACCAAGAGCGGCAACGCTCCCAGCCCCAATAACACAGACGACCTGTTTAAGTATGTCGGGATGGAAACCCCCGACAAGGGCTACTATATTGGCATTGACATAGAAAGTGCCATGCACCCGCAAACGTTGCTGGCTTATGAGTTGAACGGTCAGCCAATTACGGCACCACACGGCGCTCCACTTCGGCTTATTATTCCGGTGAAATACGGCGTCAAGAATCTCAAGCGCATCGGACGGATTTTCTTTGCAGACGAACGTCCGCGTGATTTCTGGGCCGAGCGAGGTTATGATTATTATGTAGGTCTATAAGCCCTTCAACAGCAATCAATTATCATCCGCCGGGCCATATCGAAAAACGGTGGCCGTACCTCAGTTAATACAAACGTGATACGGCAGTTCAAAACAGTTGACGGTTTGGTGTTATCGGGTAGTATAATCCTCCCCTTGCCCACTAGTCTAACCACTAACCAGACAGCAGTGCTGGTATATGTTCAGCGAATAGATAATGGGCAAGTTGTCGACGCAAAGCAGTGGTAACCTTTCCCTTTTCACAAACTCACCGCCTGTTTCCCTCCTTTCAACGCCATCGTTTTACCTTTCCAACGCAGCGTGCCGGTCAGGTTGGCGGGGAGTGTTACATTACCTGTCAAGCCACCGGTTGGGGTTTTCTGAAACTGCACGGCAATCTCTCCTGATGGGTGGGGCATTTTTCCGTCTACCGTTGTCAGGTCGCCAAGAAAGGGTTCAATACGCACAGACTTGAAACCCGGCTCGCCAGGCCGAATACCGCATGTTATGGACAGGAATTCGTACAGGGGCGAGGCACTCCAGGCGTGGCAATCCGAACGGGTTGGCTCCGGGTTTTCGGCGAAGGTTGTCAGGCCCATCGCCAGCATATCGCGCCAGGGCTTCAACTGAGCCACAAGCTGATCGCCAAGGCCGGTTTTTTTCATGGCTTCAAACAAATAGAACTTGAAGTAAAACGTCGCTTGCGTCAGGGATGTATCAACCATTGTTTTCTGTAACAAAGCTGCTTGCTGAGCAGCCGGTAGGGCATCGGTCAATACAGCCAGAATGTTGGCGTGCTGACTGAACGTGTTCTTATTCGGGGTGTCAGCGAATAACCCGCGTCCGGCATCGAAGCATTGCGCATGAACCGCTTTGTTTAACCGTCGGGCGAGATCACGGTAATGTTCGGCCTGCTCATTTTTTCCGTAATGTGCCAACAAATCTGCGGCCCGGAAATACGTGTAAGCCTGTTGCAATGATAGAATGCTCGACCCGCCGTTTCGGGCACCCGACGGAACACCGCCCGCCGTTTCGTTTTGCGCGTTCTGCCATTTCGACCAGTCCACAAAATTCCACCATTCCAATGGTCCGTTCAGCCCGGTTTTGGCAATGCGCTGCTCATGCCAGTTCAGTACGCTAACGATACCGGGCAGCATAGATTTCACGAACGCACCATCCTGCCGATTCATCCAGTAATCGTGAATCATACAAACCCAAAAGAGTGAAAACGTCGGAATCACCTGAAAATCAGCCGATGGGTAGCGACTTTGTGTCAATCCATCATTGAATCGACTGTGATCGTAATCCATGATGGCTTTGCGCATCAGCCGATCATCGCCCGCCACGTACAGCGAAATCATGGACTGAATACGCGTGTCGCCCGTGTATTGAAGCTGCTCGTAATAGGGGCAATCATAATAGGTTTCGCCCGCACAAAGCCGGGCTGTTCGCCAGCCAACATTCCAGATCGCTTTTAGCGTTGTATCGCCCGGCACGGAGGTGCCCGGTATGGAGGTACCCGGCATGGACGTGCTAGC
>JANXVQ010000597.1 GCA_025351545.1 Spirosoma sp. | reverse complement strand
CTGGCGCATACGGCTATTATTTTTACCAGCCGTAATGCCATCGATCATTTTTTTCGGATATGCCAGGAAGGCCGTGTTGAGGTACCGGCCGATATGAAATACTTCTGTATTTCGGAGCAGACAGCCAATTATTTACAGAAGTACATCGTCATCAGGAAGCGTAAAATCTTCAATGGGACAAAAACGGCAGCTGAGCTATTTGATCTGATCAAAAAGCATAAGAACGAAAAGTTCCTGTTTCCATGCTCGAATATCCGGCGAAACGATATTCCTGAATTTATGGACACGAGTAGTCTTCATTTTACAGAGGCTGTCATGTACGATACTGTACCGACCGACCTATCGGATCTGGATATCCAAAGTTACGATATCATTGCCTTTTTTAGCCCATCGGGGGTAAGTTCGCTGATGAGCAATTTTCCGGACTTTAACCAAAACGGCACGCGTATGGCCGCTTTCGGTCCAACAACGGCCAAAGCTATCATTGAGGCTGGTTTGACACTTGATATTGAAGCTCCGCTACCAAATGCTCCATCTATGACAGGTGCCTTGGACCTGTATCTGAAAAAGGCTAACAATTTATAAACGATTGGATTATATAAAAGCAAAATGCCGGGACCGATTTATTGGCTCACTTCCGGCATTTTGCCTTTATTTACAGTCCAATAATTTGCTCTTAAAGGCGTTTAGTTGTAAACTGTGATAGTATTTACAGGAATATTGTTTTAGTTCGTCAACAGCTGTTCTGAATTTCGGTTAGGTCGTATGATTCGCACACTCTACGTTTTTGCTTTTTTACTGCTGACGATTGTTGCTCCAACCGCTTTTGCTCAGCAGGACCCGCAACTTAGTCTGTATATGTATAACCCACTCTACTACAACCCGGCTGCGGCTGGGTCAGAAGGGATGCCGCGTATACAAATTACCCAGAGGACACAATATGCGGGCTATCAAACAGTTGGTACGGGCGATGAGGGTGCCGCACAGAGCACTCAGATTTTGTCGTTCAATATGCCGTTAGCTAAAATTAACAGTGGCATCGGTATTTATGCCCTTAATGATAAATACGGCCCGTCAATTAATCAGGCCGTACAGGTGTCTTATGCCTACCGACTGGCCTTAAAAAACGGAACCCTTGCCCTGGGCGTTCAGGGAGGAATGTTTAACCGGGGCTTCGACTTTGGGCAGTTTCGTCCCGGCGACCCCGGCGATCCTTTACTTCCGACCGGACGAATTAACCAGTTCAAACCCGATATCGGTGCTGGCGTCTATTACAATACGACCGATTACTGGTTAGGTCTAAGTATGACACACTTAAATCGAGCCACATACAGTTATATAGCTGACCGTTCAATAGATCTATCTAATAGCAAGGCTTACTTAACCGCAGGTTACCGACTCGGAATTGGCTACAATATTGACGTGCAGCCTTCACTGTTGGTACAGTATAGTACAGCAGAAGGTATTCGTGGTTCCGTGGCAACGGTAAACTTGTTAGCCACTTATGATAACCGTATATGGGGAGGAGTAGGATACCGCTTAAAGGACGCCATTATGGCTACAGCCGGTGTTAATTTAATGCGTAATAATGCGTTGAGAATTGGCGCTGCCCTGGATATTACAGTGGGAGGCACACAAATAAAAAGCCCGACATCGTATGAGATTATAGTGGGTTATGCCTTGCCCGCACCCGATGCCCGCAAGAAGCCAATTATCAGAACTCCTCGTTTTCGGTATTGATCAAGTCAAAAAAATATTAAATTATCGACCGTATTTCGATGAAAAGTATTTTTTGGCAATGTTCTTGTAGGCAGTCTGCAAAGGGTGCATTATTTTTGAGGGAATGGACTTATTTCAAAACAGGAAAATAACCTCAATTGAGTAAGTCCACAGGTAGGAAGCAGAGAAAATACGCCGAACCTGAATTTAACATACAATAACCAAACAGATTTTCGTTTTTAGTCTGGTCTCGCACAAGAAGAAGGTAAAAGTTCGACAATGATGAATTATAACTGGTTAACAGTCAACGCAACCCGGGTGGTGATGGGCGCGGCAGTATTACTGCTCTTGCAAGGTTGTGGCTTTCTGAAGTCAAAATTTGGCGGTAAAAGTGGTAAAGGTGGTGAAGTAGGCATTACGAATGGAGAAGTTACAGCTACCGGGCGTAAAGGCTGGAAACAACCTACTCCTTTTGGTATGGTACTCGTTCCGTCGGGTTCGTTTATTATGGGTCAGGCCGATGAAGATGTGGCAGCCACTCAAATCAACATGAACCGGCAGGTAACGATTAGTTCATTCTACATGGATGATGCCGAAATCTCGAACCACGAATATCGACAGTACGTAAACGCCTTACTGGCTGACTCCGTTTCGACGTTGGGTGAAGAGGAAATCATGTCCAAATATTATCCTGATACGACTGTCTGGAAAAATGACTTTACTTACCACAATGGTGACCCAATGCTGGAACACTATTATGGACACCCTGCTTTTGACACTTACCCGGTAGTGGGCGTAAGCTGGATCGCGGCCAAGCATTTCTGCAAGTGGCGCACGAACACACTTGATGATTTTCGTACGAAGGATGGCGGTTACAAATCATTTGGCTTTCGGCTTCCATCGGAGGCTGAATGGGAATGGGCAGCGCGTGGTGGTAAAAGCGGTGCTAAATATCCTTGGGGTAATCCTTATGTAGCTAACGGGAAAGGATGCTACCTGGCAAACTTTAAGCCACAGCGTGGTAATTTCGATGCTGATGGATACCCATATACCGCTCCCGCAACAGCCTACAATCCAAATGATTACGGCCTGTATAACATGGCTGGTAACGTAGCGGAATGGTGCCGCGATGCTTATGCTGATAATACGAACGCCATTGTATGGGACATGAAC
>JANXVQ010000571.1 GCA_025351545.1 Spirosoma sp. | reverse complement strand
CAATTTTTCAGTGGCCGCTTCGTATAAACGGAGTTCATAAATACGCTCCGATGCATCCGATTTCAATTTCGGTGCCACCAACGCAGGCATTCCCGCAAATGATTCCATCAAGACAGACTCGAACCCTCTATAAACGGGATTGTTGTACTCAGCATTCAGGTAATCCTGACCAGTCGACGCATATTGTTTATCCTTCGTCAGTGTTTCTGAAAGTGAAAGAAACTGGTCTACTGACTTAAACGGAATCAGTATGTACACCAATGAATCGGCTGCAGTAGCAGGCTTAAAAACGCCTACTTTCCCAACGCCAGCCCGGTGTAGTGCGGGCAAATAAGCCTGCTTGAGATACGTTTCCAGACGATCTTTCTGGCTGTTATCTTTGAGGTGATAAATCTTGAGCTGGTAAAATTCACGTTTGGGCGCGAAGCTAAATGCCTGATTGACACCAACGAAGGCGAATAGAAGCCAAAGAATAAAAATATTTCCGTTTTTACGATTACTGAACATGCTAAAAGAAAAAGTGGTTGTCTGAAATAGAAAAGCAATAACCCCCGGAAAACTAACAATGCTATCATAAAGTTTTGCCCGGTTGAGTAATTTTCTCTTCTATCTCGTCAGTCGGTAAATGAACAGGGCCGCGCGCTGAATCAGTATCGGAAATTCTTTTGTGTTCATCGTTTCTTCGATGCTGTGTGCGCCCTTACCCGATGCACCCAATCCATCCAGACAGGGCATATATTGCGCGACAAACGAAACGTCACCCGCCCCGCGTGCTCCCGGATCGTTGGCACTTACGGGGCCAAGCCCCATATCCTTACTGAGTTTGTCTACCTGCATCCGAAGTGCATCGTTGCCGGCAGAGGGCTCCATACCCGGAATGCCATCAACAAATGAAATGGTCGCTTTAGTCAGAGGCAGACTCTTATCAACGATTTCACGCATTTTGGCGCGGGCAGTTTCTTTCTGGGCTTCGGTCAGAAAGCGCAGGTCACCTTTAACCAAAGCCGTTCCAGCCACAATGTTTGTTTTACCAATGGTTTCTGCTTTAGCTGTTTTCTCGTCGTAATGCACCTCCGAACCACCCACGATCAAACCGGGGTTGAACGTCAGATATTGTTCCTGGCCGAGCGTCCGTCGAAATTCGTTCAGAATGCGGACAGCCTCGTAAATGGCGCCATAACCCAGATCACTAAAAATCCTGGATGAATGACCGGTACGCGCTTTTACATGAAGCGTCCAGCTACTCGATCCCCGCCGACCCGTTGTAACGCTGGTCAATCCCTGCGCGGTTTCGAAGGCCAGTGCTACATCACACTTTCTAGCCCGTTCAATAAAATCCCGGCGACTTTCAGAACCGGCCGAACTTTCTTCGTCACCGGTGAAGTAGATGGTAATGGACGTATCGTCGAGCAGTTTTTGGGCGTTTAAAGCTTTCAGGGCGGCAATAACAACCACATCGCCACCTTTCATATCAGCAACACCCTGCCCCGACGCAGTCGAGTCATTGATACGGGTGAAGGGTTCCATCGGCAGGCTCTTTTCAAAGACCGTGTCTAAATGGCCAATCAGGAAAAGTTTTTTCCCTTTCTTTCCCTGCCGGGTTGCCACCAGATGCCCCGCCCGATTTAGTGAGTCAGGCAGCGTTACCCACTCCGTTTTAAAGCCTAATTTGTCGAACTCGTCCGACATCAGTTTCCCGACTGTCCGCACGCCTTCTTTGTTGAGGGTGCCGCTGTTGATATTAACGACCTTCTCCAGAAACGCTTCGGTTTCCGGCATTTGTTTTTTCACAGTGGCAATAACAGCCGTTTCGGGTTTCGAAAGCGACTGGGCCGATACGCCATAACCGGCGATTAAAAGGGCAATGAAGATCTGTTTCATGAATAAGCTTAAGTGGGCTAATGGGCTAAAATACGGAAAATCAGTTGCCGATAATGGCCGAAATCAGTTTAGTCCAACTTTTCACACGTTAGTCTCTACTGCGGTTAAAAATGAAGCAGTTAGTATGTAATAACCAAGCAAAGAGATTCACCACGAAATACTTTTCTGCTATTCTCACTATCTTCGATCAAAAAGTGGGAATTTCGCCTATTCCTATTTTACCATTGCACTCATCAATCCCGTCCTGTTTATGAAACAAGTCTCCTTGCTTTTGCTTATCTGTTGCCTCATAATTACCAGTACATTCGCGCAAAAACCAGTTACGACCGAAAAACTGCTGCCTAAAGACGAAAAGCCATCTTCTCTGTCACGCTCATTAAATATTGACTCTCAAGTCGTTACTAACGGTCAGGTCACGATAAAGGGCCAACGGGTGCCGTATAAAGCAACCGCCGGAACCATTCCGGTCTGGGATGAAGAAGGGAAACCCGTTGCCGGTGTATTTTTCACCTACTTTGAACGGTCTGATGTTGCTGATCGGGTAGCACGGCCATTGGTCATTTCGTTTAATGGCGGCCCCGGCACGGCTTCCGTCTGGATGATGATTGGCTACACGGGTCCGCGCATTCTGAAAGTTGATGATGAAGGCTTTCCAATCCAGCCCTACGGCATTAAGGATAATCCCAATTCTATTCTGGATGTAGCTGATATTGTGTACGTTGACCCGGTGAATACGGGCTTTTCGCGACCCGTCAGTAAAGATGTTCCATCGGCTAAATTGTTCTTTGGCGTCAACGCCGATATCAAATATCTAGCTGAGTGGATCAATACATTCGTGAGTCGTTATAACCGCTGGGCTTCGCCTAAATACCTGATTGGCGAAAGCTATGGCACCGCCCGCGTATCGGGTCTGGCGCTGGAATTGCAGAATGCTCACTGGATGTACCTGAACGGTGTGATTTTAGTGTCACCAACGGGATTAGGTATCGAGCGCGACGGGCCAGCCCAGGGCGTTCTGAAGCTGCCTTATTTTGCGGCTACAGCCTGGTATCACAAAGCCCTGCCCGCTGATTTACAGAAAAAAGATTTGACCGATATCCTTCCCGAAGTCGAAGCCTTTGCCATTCAGGAATATTTACCGGCTCTGGCATTGGGCGGTTCGCTAAGCGACCAGAAACGAAAGGAAATTGCAGCTAAAGTAGCTCGGTATTCGGGCTTGTCGGAAACGGCAGTGATACAGCAGAATCTGGACATACCAACTAACTTTTTCTGGAAAGAATTGCTACGCGACAAAAGCCAGACTGTCGGACGGTTGGATTCCCGCTATCTGGGTATGGACAGTAAAGATGCCGGTGTCGCGCCCGATTACAACTCAGAACTGACCTCCTGGCTCCATTCCTTTACGCCCGCCATCAACATGTTCATGCGGGAAGAACTTAACTACAAAACCGACCTGAAATATTATATGTTCGGCCCTACATTTCCGTGGGATAACACGAACAATCATACTGGCGAAAACCTGCGTCAGGCTATGGCACAGAATCCGTATCTGCATTTACTCGTACAATCGGGTTACTACGACGGAGCCTGTGATTACTTCAACGCCAAATACAACATGTGGCAAATGGACGCCAGCGGCAAGCTAAAAGACCGAATGGAGTGGGAAGGTTACCGGAGCGGCCACATGATGTATCTCCGCAAAGAAGACCTGGCCACCAGTAACGAACGGCTACGGAAATTCATCCAGAAAAGCACGCCCAAAAACAGCGAACCGGCCAAATATTCGGGG
Organism: Spirosoma sp.; assembly: GCA_025351545.1. GTDB lineage: Bacteria > Bacteroidota > Bacteroidia > Cytophagales > Spirosomataceae > Spirosoma. Next base: position 228 of record JANXVQ010000571.1, on the reverse strand, counting down.
AGCAGATAGTAGGTTTGATTATTTGTGCAGGATAGACTTTTTGTGGTGTCGGGTTTAAGAACCCGACACAACAACAAAGTCTACCCTGCACAAATAATCAAACCTACTATCTGCTTCCCGAATATTTGGCCGGTTCGCTGTTTTTGGGCGTACTTTTCTGGATGAATTTCCGTAGCCGTTCGTTACTGGTGGCCAGGTCTTCTTTGCGGAGATACATCATGTGGCCGC
>JANXVQ010000559.1 GCA_025351545.1 Spirosoma sp. | reverse complement strand
CTATTCTGTCTATTGACAACTAATGATAGAGCAGTTGGCGATCAACTTTATCGGGCAATGGCCCTTGGCGGGTGAGTTTCATTTTAGCTAAAATGGCCCCTGCCTGAGCGCAGCTTTCTGGAGTATGACCATCTAGATAAGCCGTCAGAAAACCTGCCCAATAGGCATCGCCGGCCCCTGTAACATCGACAACATCAATCTTTTTGCCGGGTATATGCGTTTTCTTTTTCCCGTCTTCATATGAGACTATACTTCCATTTGGACCTAGTGTTAAGCAAATGACAGATGCCCCCATTTGGTGAAAATCGCCTAAAATACGTTCAGGGGTTTGGGGTTCTCCGTAAAGCCGCTCGGCATCGTCTTCGCTAATTTTAACCAATGCCCCAGCCGAACAATAGTCTGCTAGTACGCGCCATGCCTGCTGTCTGTCAGGCCAGATACTGGGGGCATAATTTGTATCAATCGTAACCTGGCAACCGGCGGCTTTTGCCCGTTTAGCGGCATCCACAATGGTATCTTGTGCTGGTTGCCGACTCAGCGCAAAACAAGTTGTGTGAAATAATTGTACCTGAGCAAGTAACGAGTCGGGTAGTTGGTCGGGTGTGAGCAGGCAGTCGGCATGGCGGTAAGCAACAAAATCGGGTGTGCCAGCCGTGCGCGAAACCAAAACAATACTAGTTGGCTCTAGTGGGTCAGAGGTAATAAACTGACTATCGACGCCTGATTCCTCAATCTGTCGAATCAGGTAGTTGCCTATATTATCATTGCCAACGCAGGCAACCAGGGCAGTTTTATTACCTAAACGGGCCATATTGGTGGCCATATTAGCTGGACTGCCGCCCTGATATCGACGAAAATCCTGCGCGTCGAGCAAACTGTTTGACACGTGATGACCGATAAAATCGGCCAATAGTTCGCCCACAGAAAGCAGGGCGTAAGGACGCGGTGAAGTTGTCATGTATAAAAAAACATTCTCCTGGTTCGTGTGTAACGCAGAGTCCAGCACATGTATATAAAACAGGAGCAAGTAAGCCAATCAAAAGGCTAAAAAAGAGAAAAATTTAAGCTTAATTGCCACCCGGTTCGATCGGAAATGCGGCTTCTTCACTTTGCTTATTTTCTTTTACCAGAAAGCAGGCACCAGCGGCCAAAATAAGACAGACACCGCAGAGCACCAGTGCATTGCGTGGGTCGCTGCCCAATACAGGACCGTATATATATTTGATGGTCAGGTTATTGATGATTTGGGGCACAACGATAAAGCCGTTGAAAATACCCATATATACGCCCATACGTTCTTTCGGTACAGACGAGGACAGCAGTACGTAAGGCATCGATAAAATAGACCCCCAGGCCAACCCGACAAATGCCATTCCAATTAAAAATACAGAACGGTCTTCGCCAAATAACATCGAAATGAAACCTAGTCCACCCAGAGTCAGGAAGGTGGCATGGGTAGCCCGGCGGCCAATACGGTTAGCAATGGCCGGTAGAAAAAACGAAATGCCAAAGCAGCCAATATTAAACAGGGCGAAACAGTCATTGCCTACTTCAATTCCTTTCTCAAACCCCGGCGACTCAGGCGTGGGTGCATTAAACGCATGACGAGCAATGGCCAGGGATAGATATTGCCACATGAGCGGCAGTCCATACCAGGTAAAAAACTTGACCCACCAAAGTTGTTTCATGGTCGCGGGCATTTCACGCAGTGCAACACCAATTTCCTTGAATACACCCATGATGCCCCTACTTTCGCGTTTTTCCCGCTCGAAAGCTTCCATGTCTTCGGGTGGATATTCTTTGGTGGTGTACATGGTCCAGATAACAGCTCCCAATACGGCTACGCCCCCTACATAGAAGGCATATTTTACGAAATCAGGAATGCCATTGGCCCCGGCGGCCACCATTGTGATACCGAATAGAGGGAGAATGCGGGGCATCAGGTTGGCCAGGGTTTGCCCGAAACCAACGAAGAAGCTTTGCACGGCGAAACCTAAATCGCGTTGTTTGTCATTCAGTTTGTCGCCAATGAATGCCCGAAATGGCTCCATAGATACGTTCAAGCCTGAGTCGAGCAACCACATTAGGCTGGCAGCCATCCAGAGTGAGGTCGAATTAGGCATCATAATCAGGGCAAAACTGGTTATGAGAGCCCCAATCAGGAAGAAAGGTTTCCGACGACCCCAACGCACCGACCAGGTTCGATCGCTCAGTGAGCCAATAATTGGCTGTATAATCAGGCCGGTGACTGGCCCGGCCAGCCACAAAATGGGAATGTTGGCCTCGTCGGCGTGCAGATACCGGAAAATCGGACTCATATTGGCCTGTTGCAGACCAAATCCGTATTGAATACCCAAAAATCCGAAACTCATGTTCCAGATTTGCCAGAAACCTAGAGTAGGTTTAGTTTTTGTGCCCGGTTTCTGGATGTTTCCCGTTTGCATGTATTGTCGTATATTTAAAACAGCCGCTGTCTATTATCGCGAATAGCCAACAATAATACGTACTGATTTGCAGGATACGGAGATATATTTGTCTTATTTTTTTGAAAATCCGTACTTTTGAGAATGATTCCGAAAAGGTGGCCGCTCCTGATTCTGGTACTAACGGTTTTTTTCTTGTTCTCTTTACCTGTCTTTGCTGTTGCTCCGGCTGACTCGGCGCAGAAAGTTATTGTTCGGTCTGTTACCCTCAAAGGAAACTACCGCACCCGCGACCGAATTATTCTGCGGGAAATGAGTATTCATATTGGTGATTCCATCCGATTGGGCGATTTACCCGGTCGTATAGCCTGGGATCAACGTAATATCAATAACACGACTTTATTTGTAACGGTGGATGTGACAACACAGATTATGTCGCCGGGTGACTCTACTCAACTGGCTTACATCGATCTGACCGTAACGATGAAGGAACGCTGGTATTTTATTGCCTATCCGGTTTTTGATTTGGCCGACCGTAATTTTAATGAATGGTGGTATGATCGGGGCCGCGATTTTAGTCGGGTAATCTACGGAGGGCATCTTAGTTATCGCAACGTAACCGGCACTAACGACCGACTTCAGGTAGTCATTGAGCGCGGATTTTTGCAGAGAACCATTTTATCGTACTCCAAACCTTACATCGACAAGGCCCAGCGTATTGGTCTGCGGGTTGATGTGGGCTATATAACGAACAAGGAAATTCCATATCGCACGCAGTTTGATAAATGGGTATATGTTAAATCGGAAGATGTACTTCGCGAACGAAAGTATGCAGCGCTGACCCTCACGCACCGACATGGGCTCTATCATTACCACACACTCGATAGCCGATATACCCAGAACACAATTTCGGATACTATTGCCAAACTGAATCCAGACTATTTTCTGGACGGACGGACCAAGCAGCAATTTCTGGCAATGAGCTATAGCTATCGCTACGACCGGCGCGATAATGTTGTATATCCATTGCAGGGGACTTTATTTTCGGCCACTGTTGGTGTATCTGGCCTGTTGCCGAAAGACAGTTTCCATTTTCTGGACTTATCGGCTTCTATGACCCGCTATTGGGCACTGGGTGGTCGATTCTATCTGGCCGGTGGCTTACGCGCCCGCTCTACCTGGCCTACACGTCAGCCGTATTTTAACCTTCGCGGGTTAGGTAGTTCCACCGATATGGTACGTGGTTATGAACTCTATGTGGTAGATGGACAGCGAACAGCAATCTGGCGTAATAGCGTACGCTATCAGCTTTTTAATGTTCGAAAACAACTCAACTGGCTCCATGTTCGGCAATTCAACACGGTTCCCATTGCGGCTTATCTGACGGCTTTTGGCGATGCGGGTTATGTGAGCAGTACAGTTGCTGAACAATACCAAAGTCAATTGGCCAATCGGTTGCTCGTGGGCACGGGGATGAGCCTTGATGTTGTGTCGTTCTATAATTTAGTGATGCGTTTTAGTGGAACGATAAATGGTCAGGGCAAGGCTGGTTTCTTCTTCAATCTGGCTCAGGAGCTATAAGGTCAGGCCACTTGTATCGAATTTATTTACCTTTGAAAAGCCTTTGTTCATAACCAAAGCCTCATCATCAGGAGTAATCATGGACAATGCCATTCCCAAAAAAGAAGCAACCAAGAAGCCCTCATCCCCCTTATTGAGCTTGCTCAAACCGTATTCCCGAATGGTCATGCTGCTGGTCCTGCTGGCCCTGGTTAGCAACGGCGTCAGCCTGCTTTTGCCGATGATTATTGCCCACGGTATTGACGCATATGGAACCGGAACATTCGTTTTGAGAACCACCATAACTGTGTTTCTGGTGGCAACGCTGTTCATCTTTATATTCACGTACCTGCAAAGCATTGTTCAAACTTACGCTTCGGAACGTGTCGCCAGGGATTTGCGCACTCAATTAGCAGCTAAAATCTCACGCCAGAGTTTTGCTTATATTCAGGAGGTCAATCCATCCAAATTAC
>JANXVQ010000553.1 GCA_025351545.1 Spirosoma sp. | reverse complement strand
CAAAAATCAGGCAACCATTTTCCCGTCAAGCACCGGGCGTTTGTCTTTCGTTTTATTGATGATACTCAGGCTGCTCTGAAATTCAACCTGAACACCTTCCTTCCCGAATCGGCAGGTAATCGTATCATAATGAGCGGTTTCAGTAAATCGCCAGATCATGACAAACGTATTCGGGTCCTGCCAGCTACCGCTGCCAGCCACTTTTCTGATGTCGCCACCGGGTACAACCGTTGGGGTTAGTGAAAGCGGAGCTACAGAAAAAGTGGTGGTACTTTCCCGCCAGCGGCCAGCACCACACAAGACCTGATGATCGCCCCGGTCGTCCTGAAGTTTAAATATGCATCCGTCCTTACCGAAGGTCAGCGACACATCTTTCACGTGTAATGGATTGTCGGCAACGGCATACGTTTTCCCGCTTATCTGTGCCGCCACCGACGAGGCTGTCTGGCTGCTTGTTGGTGCCAGGGCTAAGGTTGTCAACTTTTGGGTTAAGGCCGCTTGCTTTATTTTATCGGATGGAAGGCCGGTATCCTGGAGTGCGGGTAAGATGTGATTCCAGACGGCGTCGAGAATACCCTGCATGTTGCCGGATTCGGATGTGATCGCAATAACGGCATCCTCTTTAGGCAGTACAATGCAGTACTGACCGAAGGCCCCGTCGCCCCGATACGCTTCGTGGCGGCATCGCCAGAACTGGTAGCCATATCCCTGAATCCAGTCGTTAACACTAGCGTCGCCCTTGCCGCCCTTCGATTGTACTTCTGAGCGGGTTGCGTCGGCAATCCAGGCATCGGAGATCAGCCGTTTACCATTCCACATGCCTTTTTGAAGATAGAGTTGTCCGAATTTGGCGATGTCTTCTGTGCGCAACCGAAGTCCCCAGCCTCCAGTATTGATGCCATTTGGATCAACTTCCCAATCTTCGCCCTCAATACCCAACGGTCCGAATAAACGGGGCTTTAGGTACTCAAGTACAGTTTGACCAGTGAGTTTCTGAACAATGGCCGATAGCATATAGGTAGCCCCGCTGTTATAGACGAAGAACGTTCCCGGCTCATGATCAACGGGTTGCGCCAAAAATGATTTTATCCAGTTGGTATCTGTTCCTCCACGAAGGGCAGGTGTGGTATCCTTATCATGCCCGGTCGACATGGTCAGTAAATCCTTCACGCGCATAGCCGCCAGATTAGTACTGATCGTGGCGGGGACATCTTTGGGAAAAAATGAAACGACTTTGTCCTCAACGGTCAACCGCTTTTCTGCCACGGCCATTCCCACTGCCGACGACGTGAAACTTTTGCTGAGCGAATACAACGTGTGCTTGAGTTGAGGAGCGTAGGGCGCCCACCAGCCTTCGGCCACCACCTGGCCATGCCGAAGTATCATGACACTATGCACATTTAGCTTGTTGGATTCGATAGTATTGACAAAATCCAGCAGACCGCCGGGTGCAACGCCCTGTGTTTCGGGTAGACTGCGAGGGAGTTTTCCCGACTTGGTTGGTAGTGTCCAGCCGGTTGTGGGTAGGGTAGTGGCAATAGCCAGACCAACGGCACCGAAGCCAAGTTGCTGGAGGAAATCTCTGCGGTTGAGGTTCATAAACTTGCGGGAGGAATTATAGCAAACAGGTCCAGTTGACTAAATTAAACGATCTAAAAACAAAAGAAGATGCATAAGGAGAATTACTATTCTACACAATTGAAAATTGGGTTATCAGTCGTTTTTGCAGTTTAACTTATATTCGTAGATCATTTATACTGGCTAATTACCATCCATTCGCATTTATGACCAAATGTCCTTTTTCTTTTCTACGACTTGCCTGTTTAAGCTGGTGCGTAAGTCAGTTTGTGTCGTTATCGGGTTTTTCCCAGTCCAAAACATCGGACATAACGCCCTACGAGCGCAATACGAATCAGACGGCGACCTATACCCAGATTATCAGTTGGTATCAGCAACTGGACCGACAGTATGAACAGTGTAAATTAATTGAAATTGGCAAAACCGATATCGGCAAGCCCTTGCATCTGGTTTTGTTAGCATCTGATAAACAGTTTGTTGCCCGACCAGATCGCGTTACGCTATTAATTAACAACGGTATACACCCTGGCGAACCGGAAGGTATCGATGCCTGCATGATGCTGGCTCGAGACTTGCTGAAAGCTAATAAACTGCCAAAAAATGTACTGATCGCCATTGTACCTGTTTACAACGTGGGCGGTAGTTTGAACCGGGGTATATCGCGGGTAAATCAGAACGGGCCGGAATCATATGGGTTTCGGGGCAATGCCCGGAATCTGAACCTCAACCGCGATTTTATAAAGGCCGAAGCCGAAAATACGCGGGCATTTCAAGCAATGTACCAATCGCTGAAGCCGCATGTTTTCGTTGATAATCATACCAGCGACGGGGCCGATTATCAACACGTACTGACGTATTTCGCGACTCAGAAAGATAAACTTCAGCCAATAGTGTCGGGATACATGACGCAGCGTTTCCAGCCGGAATTGGATAAAATGCTGACCGAAAAAGGTTTTCCATCGGCACCTTACGTAAACCACGCTGGCGATACGCCCGAAAGTGGTCTTGTTGGCTACAATGATACGCCCCGCTACTCAACAGGATACGCGGCTTTATTTAATTGTTTCGGATTTACATTGGAGACGCATATGTGGAAGCCCTATCCCGCTCGGGTCAAGGCTTCTTACGTTTTCGACGAAGCAGTAATGCAATTATGTGAGCGCGAAGCCCAAAAAATTCTGGCGAATAAACAGCGGGCTAATGAGGCTGTTCGCCAGCAAAAAACCTTCCCCTTAGGCTATAAACTTGATCGTAGTAAAAGTGATTCTGTTACATTTCTGGGGTATGCAGCGATGTATAAGCCCAGTGAGGTTTCGGGTCTGAAACGACTTTATTATGACCGGACAAAGCCCTTTACAAAGCGTGTGCCATACTGGAATAATTTTTCGATTGATACTCAGGTTGACAAGCCTCGTGCCTATGTCATTCCGCAGGCCTGGCAGGAAGTTATTGGCGAAATAAAACGTAATGGCGTAGCAGTGAAAACCTTGCCAAAGGATACACTAATGACCGTATCGGCTTATTACATTACAGATTATAAAAGCCCGCAGCGCCCTTACGAAGGCCACTATCTTCACTCGGGCGTGAAAGTGCGCACGGAAACACAACGCATTCAATTCTATAAAGGCGATTATCTAGTTTACACAAACCAATCTGCCAATCGGTATATTGTTGAAACACTTGAACCACAAGGCGTTGATTCGTTTTTTGCCTGGAATTTTTTCGATAGTATCCTTGATCAGAAAGAGTACTTTTCTAATTACATTTTCGAAGATACGGCCGCTGAATTGATAAAAAACGACCCGAGTTTACGGAAGCAACTGGAAGAAAAACGAGCCACCGACAAAGCTTTTGCCGAAAACGCTGATGCTCAATTAGATTTTATTTATCGACAAACGCCTTATTATGAGAAAACGCATAACCGTTATCCGGCTTACCGGCTGAACTAATTTTGTATGGCTTTCTCAAGTTATTTGCTGTATTCAACGAACACGTTGCCACCACCCAACGAATTACAGGTGAATTATACCCTACGGAAATGAATAAACTGCTACGTCTTTTTTTACTTATTTCTGCCTTTTCTACGCTGATATCGTCTTTTGTATTAGCTCAAATCACGCCGGCACTAAATGCGTTTAAGACGGCAGATGAGGTTGCTATTCGCGCTTTGCGAGCGCAATCGAACAGGGCGATTCAGGCTCGAGACCTCACTGCCTTTGGGCAAACTATGCTTCCTGATATTGAGATAACACGGGGTAGTGGATCGCATGTGTCGGGCCGCGATTCGGTGCTGGCATCGGTAGCTGTACAGTTCAAAGACCCGGCGTTTCTGGGTTATATTCGTAACACCGAAAGCCTGCAGGTCAGTACATCTGGTCCACTTGCCGCCGAGAATGGGCATTGGACCGGGCGGTTTCAACGTCCCGACGGCATTCAAACAATAACGGGTATTTATTTGGCGATGTGGCGAAAAACCACCGAGGGTTGGAAAATCCGTTCCGAACTGTTTGTGAGCTTGACCTGTACAGGAAGTGCGGCTTGCGGGAAGTAATGGGGCGTTATACTGTCCGATGTTCATAATAAACTACAGGGCTTTCTTATAAAACCTCCAACCCTGAAATGGTGTCATTTTTATAGAATAGACGAAGAAAGGTTGACAAGTCCTTTCATACCTCCGGTATTTTTTTAAGAAAGCCCTGTAACAAACTACTAGACAGTGTTCTAAGGTATTTTATAGAAAGTACCTGTAATTGAAAACTCTCCGTCTCTGCAATTTCTGGGCCATTCATATATTTTGTATAGAGTTTTTTTGTTTTTGTGAAAAAATAACACGGTCCAAACTAGTTCTCAATAAAGCAACTAAAGCTTAGGAAACAAACGGGCGTACGACACTTACAAAACGTAAGTATGACTAAGAAACAAGCTGCTTAATGCTATAAGACTCGTAATCAAAACAATTGCTTATACTTATCAATACTTATTAAACAGATTTTCTTTTTTTGAAAATCAGACTTGCTATATTTGTGCTGTCTATATTCCAACAACAATAGATACACTGTCGAATGAAAGCCAAACAAATACGATTCTTTTCTCTGGACGAGAATAGCGAATCTAAGAAAAAAAGCGAAAAAAGCGTTGCGAAGCCTTCACCTGTGACCGGCTATATTTCGTCGACGGGCAAATTAGTATTTCCTGCCAAATCGATTTCACAATTGGGACTGGATCCCAGTAACAACCAGTTTAGAGTGGGTACGCAGGATGGTAAGCGAAAAATAAAATCGCTTTATCTGATTCCAGCTTCCGAAGGGCAAGAGGGAACGTTTGAACTGGAACAAGGTGCTAAAAGCTATGCTATTTCATTGCCTTTCATTCTGCAAAAAGGGGGGATTGATTATGCAGAAACGAAATATAATTTTACTGTTAAGTCATTTGATTACGATGATAGTGTAACAGGTTATGAACTGAAACTGAATGACGAAAGCCCCAAACTACCGTATACTGGTAAACCGCGTGGTCGGAAAAAGTTAAATCCATCAGCTGAATAATGTGCCTGACTAGCAAGAGGTGTTTCGTTACTTAACAAAATACCTCTTGCTAATAACTAAAAAAGCGGACAATTCGTCCGCTTTTTTAGTTATTAGCATATCAATTAATTAGTCAGGCCTAGGCCACTAAAGTGGGTATAAGTTGCTGACTGGTTGTCAGTATTTCTGTTGCTGATACAACGCCTGTAATTATTGATCAAACATCTGGACTTTATATACTGACAACAGCCAAACATCACTTTTTTTGCTTTGCTTGGTTGCAGTACAGGCAATTCCTGAAGCTTTGAACCGGGCAATCAAAAAGGGGTGCGGCTCTGGCTAATTGCCACTGTTTACATAAAAAGAATCGACTAATTTATGTAGTTGGTGTACTGTTGATGAAGCGGAGTTTTTTCGCCAATGTAATAGAACGTTATTGTTGTCATTAAAATCAGAGTAATAATACTATTTCGCGTGATGAAAATGTTTTGACGGCAACTACTCGGAATTGATTGCCCGCTAAAACTAAATAAAGAATGCTAATAAACGCAGTGATTTCTGTCAAAAAACAACAAACATATACGCGCCTTGTTCTCTGTCTATGACCCGAAATCAACTCGATGACCTAATTGGCCAGGGGGAACATACCCGGCTGGAGTTTAAGCGTTCACTTTCGTCGGCCCATCGCATTGCCCGAACCCTGGCCGCGCTGGCTAATACCTCAGGTGGAACCCTGCTTATTGGTATCGCCGATAACGGTAAAATTGTGGGTATTGCATCGGAGCCTCGGGAGATGGAAAAAATTGAAGAGGCCGCCGACCGATTGATTGAACCGGCTCTAACGGTTAGCTATGAAACACTGGCTCCTGATGGCCGCCTTGTCCTGATTATTGCCATTCCTGAAAGCGACGAGAAACCTCATTATGTAGTAGACGAATCCGGAAAACGAACAATTTATGTTCGGGCAAAAGATAAGTCGATGCCGACAAGCAAACTGATTATCACGCCCGAAATGGCAGATCGTGAATTACTTAAATCACCTACGGCGAGGACGTTGATCCAGTATCTTCGTAAGAATGACCACATTACGGCCGATAAATTTGGTAAGCTTATTAATATTTCTGACTACCGGGCGGGCAAATTACTCCGCCAGTTGGCCGAGCGGGGATTGCTGATATTGATTGATAAACCCCGCCCGGTACGCTACGCGCTTAAACTGTCAGAGTAATCCGTTTTGTATCTTTGCCAGCATGATGATGCAGGAAGAGACGGTTACCAAAGAAACAATCACAGCTTTTTTTATGGACCTTCAGGATCGCATCTGCGAATCGCTGGAGGAAGCCGACGGTGGAGCCCCGTTTCGGGAAGATACCTGGCAGCGACCGGGCGGGGGCGGGGGTCGTTCACGCATATTAACCGACGGGCCCGTTATTGAAAAGGGTGGCGTTGGTTTTTCGGCTGTTCATGGAGAAGCAACGGAGGCTACGTTACGTGCACTGAATCTTTCGGAGTCAGCCGAATTTTATGCCACAGGTGTCTCCATTGTCTTGCATCCACGTAATCCGATGGTGCCGATTATTCACATGAATGTCCGGTATTTCGAGATGAGCAGCGGCCATAACTGGTTTGGTGGCGGTATTGATTTAACACCCCATTATGTTGTGGAGGAAGATGCCCGCTGGTTTCACCAGTCGCTCAAATCGGTCTGCGACCGTCATGATCCGGCCTATTACCCTACCTTCAACCCCTGGGCCGACGATTATTTTTACATACCACACCGGGAGGAAACGCGTGGTGTGGGGGGTATTTTCTTTGATTATCTCAAACCGACAGAGACTGTTAACAAAGCCGATCTATTCGCTTTTGTTCAGGATGTTGGCAACGCTTTCGCCCCGATCTATACGCACTTCATGCATCAAAATCGCGATCTGCCATTCGGCGAACGTGAAAAAAACTGGCAGTTGCTGCGCCGGGGCAGGTACGTTGAGTTCAATCTGGTTTGGGATCGGGGGACCAAGTTTGGGCTTGAAACCAACGGTCGTACGGAATCAATTCTGATGAGTATGCCTCCGCAAGCCAACTGGATTTACGATTTCCACCCTGAAACGGGTAGCCGCGAGGAGCAAACACTGGGTATGCTTCGGAAAGGTATGGAATGGGTATGACCCAAGTTGCCTATTGTCTTCTCCTGTCATGGGAGCGTCTATAATCGCCAGTTATGTACAGCAACCAACTAACCAAACTTGGGGCAATCGACAAATGTATATCCGGGATGCTGATAACATGGGATAAACACGAAGTTTACAGGATGAAAAACACACTATTTATACTTTTTGTAGCCAGTCTGCTAACCGCTTGTGGCCGTACCGAAAAGGCACAGGAAAATAACCCCAAATCCACCACCGCTACGCCTGATTCAGTTGCGGCAACAGTACCCAAAATCAAAAACTGCCAGTCGATGGTGGAGTTAGCTAGATTGGGGAAGTCTGATACGTATCAGGAATCAGCTAAGTCGATAAAAGTCGCGCTGACACTAGATCAGGATACCAGTTCGGTACAGACCGCCGATGGGTGCTACTTTAACAACACAATAACAGTGCTGGCTACGAAAAAGTCGGGGAGTCGGGTGTTTAGGCGGACATTACTGAAAGATGACTTGTTGTACTTTACCAAAAGCGACAAAGCTATTGAGCGAGCCATCCTGCAAAAGGTCGTCTACAAACCAACCTTCAACGGCCAGAAATACGTAACTTTGACTATGCAGTTGATAGAGCCGGGCAGCCGGAAGATTATTGGTTATACTGTGTTTATGAACTACTTTGGGGAGATTGTCAAAGTCAAATAAGAAGCGAAGGGACAAGCAAAAAATCTGTTCAATTAATCATATAGCCACGAATTTATCAGCGCCGAATCAAAACGCCCGGATGCGCACTCGTGGTTTTTTGATCTTTATAAACCAATGTTCCTGCCACCCAAACGGCTTCGATACCCGTCGAAAGGGCGCTGCTGTCGCCGATACGGGCGTTGTCGTTTACCGTGTCGGGATTGAGCAATACCAAATCAGCGTAGTAACCGGGCGCAATCAGTCCCCGGTTTTTAAGGCTAAGATGTTCGGCGGTCAGGCCGGTCATTTTGTAGATGGCCGTTTCGAGCGGCATAATTTTCTGATCGCGAACGTAGCGGCCCAGCACCCGTGTAAAGGCTCCATAGCCCCGTGGGTGACCATAATTGGCACCATCAGAACAGATGTTGGTGTGGGGCCACGTTAGGAAATTAGCCACGTCAGGTTCATCCATTGATTTTCCCATAATCCCTTCAACACCAGTTGCATCAGGATTTTTAGTGCCAAATGCCGACGCTTCGGCCACTAATCCCATGAGCGTTTGAGCGGGCTTTTCGTGCCGCAGTTGAGCTATATCGCCAACGGTTTTTCCGGCATAGGTCGGGTTGGCCGCGAAACGTACCAGCACCGACTTCGATGGATCGAACAATTGATTTACGGCAAACTCGGCGCTGGTTAAATTGGTATAATCACGCTTCGGGAACAGCACCCGTAAGGTCGACATCCAGTAATCGTACGGATAACAATCGGCGGTGATGTTCACGCCCTCGGCGCGGGCCTTCTCCAACTGAGCCAGCAATCGCGCTGATTGCCCCCATTTGTCACGGAGAGCAATTTTCAGGTGTGAAATTTGAACCGGCATCTTAGTGATGCGCCCAATCTGGATAATTTCGTCTACGGCATCATCCAGCATCATGTCTTCGCTACGGATGTGGCTGATGTATCGCCCACCCGAATCGGCTGCTGCCTGGGCCAGTTGTATAACCTCATCACGACTGGAAAAAAAAGCGGATTCATATTCGAGGCCCG
>JANXVQ010000487.1 GCA_025351545.1 Spirosoma sp. | reverse complement strand
TGAACAGCAGATAGATTCAGCATGAGGTTCAGGGAGTAAGTAAGGTATCCGTCGCCATTGTATCAACGGCCACGCCATCTCTGGACGCTGGCAACGCCCGTTCTGCTTCCCGGCGCTTGTTCCAGGGAGCTGTAGTCCGGCGCCCCATATCAACGGCGATCAAAACGACGATGGATGTGAAAATAATAAAGACGATAATGAAAATTCGACGATTGCGGTTCATAGTTTTAATGGACAATGAATACGGTAAAACATAGAGAAATAAACGATATACGACTGGTTATCAGCAGCTCATCGTACCTTATCAATTGTACATTATTCATTAGTCAGTAGTTGTTTGGGTCCGATCTGAAACGCCACGCTACCCGTTCGGCCAGACACTTCAGCCCAGGTCAAGTCCTCAAATACAACGGCCACAATTGCGCCTTTGCTCATCGAGCCAATACGTTGATGGGTTAAAAATTCTCCCAGATACGATACATCGGGGTTGTGGCCCACAATCATAGCCGTCTGAACTGTATCAGGCAAGGCATTTAGAGCGGCCAGATACGCCTTCGGCCCGCCATCAAAAAGGACATCATCTAATTGAATTTTTGCGGGGTCGTATCCAATCTGTTCGGCCATAACCTTGGCCGTGTCCCTGGCTCGCGGGGCGGTGCTAGTAATAATAACATCGGGAAAAATAGCTTTCCGATGTAGATAACGACCCATTCGGGCAGCCACCATAACACCGTCGGACGTTAGCTCGCGGTCGTGGTCGTCCATAAAAATAGCCCGGTCCTCGGCTTTTGCATGACGAACGATGTACAATGTAATGGGCATAAATACAGGATTGGACGCAAAAATAAGACGGTAATTAGCACGTAACTAACAGTTATTAGACAAGTTTATAGCAGCCACTAATTTTAATCCGGTCGAATAGCCGAAAGGAATCGACTCGCTTATGGGCGATTCGAGCGACAATCCGTACTTTTGCGCCCACAACCACTATACTGGTCGCCGTTTTCGTATGAGTTATTTACCTATTCAGCAATTATTAAAAACTGCCCAAATCGGCACCGACGTGACCGTAAAGGGGTGGGTCCGCACCAAACGCGAAAGTAAAAACGCTATTTTCATTGCCCTTAACGATGGCTCAACCATCAACAATATTCAGGCCGTAGCCGAAGCAGGTCAACTTCCGGAGGAGACATTGAAGCTTATCACAACGGGTGCCTGTTTGTCCGTTACGGGTCAGTTAGTGGCATCTCAGGGAGCTGGTCAGGCCGTTGAAGTTAAAATTTTATCCGTTACAATTTACGGCCCGGCTGACCCCGACAAGTACCCACTGCAACCGAAACGGCACTCGCTGGAATTTCTGCGCGAAATTGCTCACCTGCGCCCCCGCACCAATACGTTCAGCGCCATTCTGCGCATCCGGCATGCGCTGGCGTTCGCCGTACATAAATATTTTAACGACAACGGTTTTTTCTACCTGAACACGCCCATTATCACAGCTTCCGACGCTGAGGGTGCGGGCGAAATGTTCCGCGTAACAACACTCGATGCCACAAAACCACCCCTGACAGAAGATGGAAAGGTAGATTATAGCCAGGATTTCTTCGGTCGAGAAACGAACCTGACCGTATCGGGTCAGCTAGAAGGCGAATTGGGTGCATTGGCCTTGGGTAAAGTTTATACCTTCGGGCCGACGTTCCGGGCTGAAAATTCCAACACGACCCGTCACCTGGCCGAGTTTTGGATGATTGAGCCAGAAGTGGCTTTTAATGATTTGGAGGACAATATGAACCTGGCCGAAGATTTCGTTAAGACCATTATCCGTTATGCCCTGCAACATTGCGCCGACGATCTGGACTTTCTGGACAATCGCCTGAAAGAGGAAGAGAAAACCAAAAAGAAAGAAGAGCAAAGTGAACTGGGCCTGCTCGAAAAACTTCAGTTTGTAATCAGCAACGAGTTCGTGCGGCTGACGTACACCGATGCGATCGAGATTTTGGTAAACTCGAAACCCGCCAAGAAAAAGCAGTTTCAATATGAAGTAAGTTGGGGCGTCGATTTACAATCGGAGCACGAACGTTATTTAGTTGAAAAGCACTTCAGAAAACCGGTGATTCTGACCAACTATCCCCGCGAAATCAAGGCATTTTATATGAAACTTGACGATGAGTCGAGCGCGACGCCGGGGCAAACCGTTCGGGCAATGGACGTACTCTTTCCGGGTATCGGCGAAATTATTGGTGGTTCACAACGGGAAGATGATTTCGATAAACTCGTTGCCCGGATGCACGAAGTGGGCATTGAACCCGAAGCGCTGTGGTGGTATCTGGATACACGCCGGTTCGGGTCAGCACCACACGCCGGGTTTGGTCTTGGCTTCGAGCGGCTCGTACTGTTTGTAACGGGTATGGGCAACATCCGCGACGTGATTCCATTCCCGAGAGCGCCCAAAACAGCAGAATTTTAAAACTAACGATGAGTTATGAGTGACACTCATAACTCATCATCGCACTGGCGACCCGGTCATCATTAATCATTAACAACGTGCTTGCACTCCCTATTTTTCTCGCTCTCGCATCTGGCTTTGTCGTCGTCGGCGTGTACACCGAACGTAAGGTTTCGGCGTTTATACAGGACCGGCTTGGGCCAATGGAGACGGGAAAGTGGGGCATGTTGCAACTCTTTGCCGACTTACTGAAGCTGCTTCAGAAAGAAGACATTGTTCCAACAGCCGCC
>JANXVQ010000473.1 GCA_025351545.1 Spirosoma sp. | reverse complement strand
CTCTACTTTATTCGATCAGTTTTGTGAAGTTGTTTCAAGAGAGTTTCAATCTAAAAATGCCCAAATTATCGGTACAGTAATTTTCTAAATACCATGCTTCCCTACGCCCAGCAATCCGCCCTTGATTATCACCTCCGTGAGACCAACCTGCTCACCAACGAGGAGCTAATTCTCGAACTCACCGACCATTATGCCATTGCCCTCAGCGAACGCATGACGCACGGCATGACCTTCGAAACCGCGATAACTGATATTCAGAGGAATTTTGGTGGGCGCAAGGGACTCCAGAAAATGGAGCGACAGTACAACCGAGTCACCTTCCGAAATTACGACGAACGATGGCGGCAGGCATTGATCCGCCAATTTCAAAAGCCCTTATTGTGGCGACAGACTCTGCCAATATGTACTATTTTACTTCTCTCGTCTTTTGTTGGTTACTCTCCCAATCCAGCGAATAGCTTGGCGTTAGATAACGACTTCTGCTATGGTTTCGCAACTGGCACTCTATTGGGTATTATGAGCTTTACCTTCCCCTATTTAAAGGCTGTTTTCAAGTATGGAATTCACAACGTTCCTGCCGAAGCACTGTATCTGATAACTCGCCATTCTGTCTTGCTTCCCATCTTTTACGGAACAGGTGCATTGGGCTTTTTCGGAATCTTACCCCTTCTTCCATACCCAACTCAGCCTCTGTTGATTTCGCTATACCTAGTTGCAATTGGCTTGTATATGCGAACCGGTAACATTATTTATAAGTCGCTCTATGAAGTTTCCCCAAACCGATAGTACTATTTATTTTCAATTAGGCTCTCATATAAAGCCCAATACTCCTTCGCTACACTTGGCCAGCTGAAACCGGCGGCCCGTCGGCGTAGTCGTTCTTCACGTAATGGATTCTGGCCAAAGTCGTGCAGGCCATCATGAAGAATTTTGGCCATATTTTCCGGCTCAAAGTTGTCAAAATAGTAAGCTTCCTTTCCACCTACTTCGGGTAGACTTGTCAGGTTTGAAATAAATACGGGTTTACCAAACGTCATGGCCTCAGCAACGGGCAAGCCAAACCCTTCGGTTAGCGATGGAAACAAAAACGCTTCGCAATGGGCGTAGAGCCATAATTTTGTAGCTTCATCAACAGCACCGGGCATCAGCAATCGGTCGGCGACGCCGAGATTTTGGGCCTGTTCGCGAATGTGCCGGGCATACGTATGGCGGTCGGGCCCGGCCAATACTAACCGATAATCAGGAAACGCTTCGAGCAGCGGTAGTAATGTGTGAACGTTCTTTTTGGGATGAATAACCCCGACAAAAAGAAAAAACGGCGAAACTGAGCCATCAGCTTGCATCAACGAGTGTACCGGCGAATCAGCAGATAAATCAATTGGTGCGTTTTTTGGATCAACGGCGACGCCGGTGTAAACAACTTTCAAAGGCAACGTTTCAGGAACATGCAGATGCTCGTTAACCACCGAAGCCGTATAGGCCGACCCAGCCGTTAACAACGATGCCCGATTAATTTTGCGTTGAAGCTGACCTGATTTACGTCCTTTTTTTGCGGCCGAATAATCCACTCGTTCCAGGAAATTCAGGTCGTAAATTGTCAATATCAGCTTACTCTGTCCAGTTTGGGGCAAATAATCTGAATCCTGATGCAGGCAATGCCAAACATCATACTGGCCCAATCCGGGGCGGCCCGGCATCCAAATTTTCTTCAGCCACGACGCTTCAACATAGTTTACCGAATTTCCAAAAACACCCGTCTGGCCTTTGGGTACTAAAAACGTAAGATTCCACGGTTCCCCGTTGCGACCGTCGGGACGCTGGCGAACCAGTTCGTGGCCGAGATGCAAACATACCTGACCCAAACCACTGTTGAGGTCGCGCAGACGTTCGGCGTCGATAAAGAGAGAGGGCATTGAATTTTCTGATTTTGGCAAAATTGCGAAATAGTACGAACTCCGGCACTTAATAAATTTGTCCTGATAAACTTTACTAAAATTCTTTCGACAAAGCAGGAGTTCGGATATTTGCACCATGACTTTACAAAATGACTTGCTGCTCCGAACCGCACGGGGCGAATTAACGGAGCGCGTGCCTGTTTGGATGATGCGGCAGGCCGGACGCGTACTACCCCAATACCGGACTGTTCGGGAGCGGGCGGGCAGTTTCATTACGCTGGCGAAAACGCCCGAACTAGCCGCCGAAGTGACCATTCAGCCGGTCGATGCGTTTGACGTTGATGCTGCCATTATTTTCTCCGATATTCTGGTAGTGCCCGAAGCGATGGGCTTACCTTACGAAATGATCGAAAGTCGGGGGCCGGTTTTCCCTAAAACGGTACGCAACATGGCCGACCTGAGCCACCTGCGTGTAGCCGACGCAGAAAGCGACTTAGGCTATGTGTTGGAGGCCATCAAACTAACCAAAAAAGAACTGAATAATCGGGTGCCGCTCATTGGTTTTGCCGGGGCACCGTTTACCATTTTCTGTTACATGACCGAAGGCAAAGGCTCCAAAACCTTTTCGGTTGCTAAAAAACTGCTCTATACGGACCCGAATTTTGCGCACGCGTTGCTTCAGCAAATTACCGATAGCACGATTGCGTATTTGCAGGC
>JANXVQ010000463.1 GCA_025351545.1 Spirosoma sp. | reverse complement strand
CAGAAACTTATTGTTACAGCGTCGACCGTTTCGCGAACGACGTCTTTTACTTTCAAAAAATACCGATTTGCCATTACTATTCAGATTGACTTTTTCTAAACGGAGAGGGGATGAAAACTATGAGATTAGTACACTACTATTTGTATCCTCTATTTGTTGCTCTGCGTTTATATAACGTTTTGCAAAGGTACGGTGAACACATGGAACTCATTCATCTTTATGAAAAACGACTAACTGATCGGCAGGAGCTTTACTGATTTGACCCATTGTTAGCCCAACACGCTGTACAGCCTGGCGTAGAGACTGAGAAAAATAATAGGCGATTGACCCGACGAAGTGAACCGGCCACTGCCCGGATTCTGGAAAACGCTTGACATAAGTAGTTAGAAACAGTTCAAACGCATTTGTCAACAGCCCAACGACATGTGGATGCAGGATGTTTTCAGATAAAAACGGAGTGAACGAGGCAAAGTAGCGATTTGGAAAAGGTTTTTGGTAGGCATTTTCCAGCAGTGTCGGGCGGTCCAGGGCGTAACGATTCAGAAAAGCCGCGTGCAAATCGGTGGGGAGTCGTTCCTGAAAAAAATCACGGACCAGCGTTTTACCCAAATAACCTCCACTCCCTTCGTCGCCGAGCCAGAAACCCAATGACTGAATACCGCGGGTTAGTTGGTTACCATCATAACAGCAGGCATTTGCACCCGTTCCGAGAATACAAACAATGCCCGGTTTATGACCCAGAGCCGCCCTTGCAGCCCCCAACATATCGCTGTTTACGTCAATAGTCTGTAATTCTGGCAATACAATTCGTAGAGCATCGGCTACGATATAGTTCACCGTGGCGCCTGTGCAGCCGGTTCCATAGAAAAATACGCTCGTGACAGCCGCATCATTCAGGTGTGGCAGCAGTTGCGTTTGCAACACGTCGGCAATTTGTTGGGTCGTTTGATAATATGGATTGAACCCGTCCGTATGAATAGCGCGGGCCTGACCATCGGCGGCAACAAGTCGCCAGTCGGTTTTAGTAGATCCGCTATCAGCAATAAGAAGCATGAATGTCAATGTTAATTTGATGCCTGATATACTAAACCAACGTACCGATCGCTGAAAAGCGCTTGAAAACGCCGTCGGTGTGCGGTGCGTCGATAAGCTCGTCTGTCAGGTCTTGTCCAGCCCAATGTTCGTAGTGTTTTCCATTGCGCCAGAGCCGCGACGCCGACAGATCATAAATGATTCCGGCATAGGCACACCAGATTTCGTCACGGTCCTGTCCGTTACGCAAAGCCAACTGCGACCGGGTATATGTAGGCAATTGAATTTTATTGGTAGGCATTAGGCGTCCGCTAAGTAAACTAACAGAATTATCGGGCATCATTTTTGCGAGTGACAACAAAATTAGCGTAACTTAGCCACTTCCGATCCATCGCTTTTGATTAACCATGAGAAAGACTCATCTTATCGCTTTTCTTTCATTAGTAATTCTGTTTAGTGCATTAATAGGCTGTAGTGGCAAAAAAGTTGCCCCGGTCTCAGAGCGCATCGCCAAAATCTGGACGGCCAGTAAAGTGGACGAGAATAAGGTAACTGTTTACACAAAAGGTGGCGTAACCAATGTTCGTAATTACACAACGTTTAAGCTCGATCTTAGCCAGGCTCCTACGGTTAAGTACACTGAGTTTGACGGTAATACCTTTGTTGGTAAATATTCTGTTCCATCCGACAGCCGCCTGGTATTAACGGAGCTTACGCCTTCGCCAACTGGCGCGAACAGTACGATTGAATTCACCATTAATTCAATAGACGACAATAACCTAAGTCTCACACGTACAACGGCAAGCCAGAAAACGGGCAATACCACGAACGATTATACGCTGACCAATCCATAAGTTTTTGGCAAACCAATTTGTAGAAAAAGCCGTTCCGTATATCACGGAACGGCTTTTTTAGTGGATAATGTGGCCCATGTAATTATACTATATACATTATCCATTTTTCACTACTTGTTGCTCATTATCCATTACTATGACTGATCTTAATACTATTGGCGAAATAGGCCTGATCGAACGCATTCGACAGGCAACTAACGCGCCTGCTCACTCGGAAACTGTACGGGGAATCGGCGACGATGCTTCTGTATTCAATTGGGGTGATAATTATGGGTTGCTTTCTACAGACATGCTCGTAGAAGGTATTCATTTCGATTTGACTTATGTTCCCCTGAAACACCTCGGCTACAAAGCTGTGACGTTTGGCGTTTCGGATATTGCCGCCATGAATGGTTTACCCGTGCAGATAACCATCAGCATCGGGCTGAGTAGCCGGTTCCCGGTTGAAGCCATCGATGAATTATACGAAGGTATTCGGGCCGCCTGCGAAGCGTATAATGTCGATCTGGTTGGGGGCGATACAACAGCTTCACGCTCTGGATTAATTATTTCCGTATCGGTACTGGGTAAAGTACCGAAAGACCTGATTACGTATCGAAATACCGCTCAACCCAACGATGTCGTTTGTGTTACCGGCGATTTGGGAGCCGCCTATCTTGGTTTACAAATGCTGGAACGCGAGAAGCAAGTGTTTCTTGCCGATCCGGATATGCAGCCTGATCTCTCCGAAGAAAGGGCTTATCTGGTGCAGCGTCAACTTCGCCCCGATGCTCGAACTGACATTGTTCATGAACTCCGAGACCTGGGCATACGGCCAACAGCCATGATTGATATCTCGGATGGATTAGCGTCGGAGCTTCTCCACCTTTGCCACCAATCGGGAACAGGTGCGGTTATTTTTGACGAAAATATACCCATTGATGACCAGACTCACTTAGCAGCCGATGAGTTCAAAATCAGCCCCATAACGGCGGCTCTCAATGGTGGTGAAGATTATGAACTCTTATTTACGGTTCGCCCGCAGGAGTTCGAAAAGTTGTCGACTAACGCCCGCATTACAGCCATTGGCTACCTGACGGCTAACCCGGCTCAGATTGTATTAGCGACCAAAGCCGGTCAGCAAACACCCATTCGGGCGCAAGGGTGGGGTGGTTTGGCGGAATAAGTTTTCAACCTGCGCTTCCTGGGAAAAATGATTTCACGCTGGAAAGATATTATTTTTGAGACAAATAACTCAGGCAGTATCCAAATTGCCGATACCTTGCTCAGACAACAATACCGGCGGGGATATTTCAGCTATACGCTTGATTCTCTGAGTCATACATTTGCTTTTGAAAAGTTTGTCAGTGATACAACGGCTCTTTTTACAATGCGCTACACCGGATACTAATCGCATCTTATTGAGCGGAGAAATCCGAAATGACTCCGTTATAGTAGCACTTAAACATCAGAATCGGCATTGTCAACTAGCCGAAAGGCAATTCCACTGGCTTTCTGAAGCAAATCGGTTAATGAGCTAAAGTTAGCTATTTGTGTATTTATAGTTCGAAAACCTTTCCCAGAATATCATCCAGATATTCCCGAGAATTGGCCAAACGGGGCACTTTGTGCTGTCCGCCTACTTTACCGCGTTGTTTCATCCAGGCATAAAACGTACCTGGTGGTACAACATGAATACGAGGCCGTTTTAGTACGATGTCATTGTACCGTTTGGCGTCGTAATCAGAGTTGATCCTGCGGAGTGTTTCATCCAGAACCTGATTGAATCGTTGCT
Source organism: Spirosoma sp. (assembly GCA_025351545.1). GTDB lineage: Bacteria > Bacteroidota > Bacteroidia > Cytophagales > Spirosomataceae > Spirosoma. Next base: position 3,235 of record JANXVQ010000463.1, on the reverse strand, counting down.
GATTCGTAGGTTCCTGCGTAAACTCAATAACCCATTCATGGCATCCATGACTCCCGTTGCTTATGTAGTTAGGCCCCGCCGTATAATCAGCGATAACTGCTCCAGTAGCTTCACAGGCTTGTGTGATAGCCGTTTCAGCATTTTCAACAATTACTTCTTCCCCAAAAGCATTGATAAAGTGCTTTGTGCGACCGCTCACTTTCAGCCGATGCGGATATAAGGACATGAACCGAACCGTATCGCCAACTTTATAGCGCCATAAGCCACCATTCGTTGATACGATCAGGGCGTAGTTTTTATCTAATTCTACTTCGTCAATCGTCAAGGCCTTTGGGAAAGGCTGGTCAGCTTCATGCATAGGTACGAACTCATAAAAAATGCCATAATCGAGCATCAGTAGCATTTCACCTACACGGCTTAAATCATCCTGAATGGCAAAAAAGCCTTCCGAAGCATTGTAAACCTCTTGATACCGAATCGTTTTTGATGGAAAAACCTGTTGCTGAAATAACTCCCGATAAGGCTGGAAATTTACGGCCCCGTGCATCATCACTTCAAAATTTGGCCATACTTCCAGGATATTTGATTTGCCGGTAAGGGCCAGAATCTTGTCGATGAGAACCATGCCCCATGTTGGCGTGCCGAGCATACTGGTTACATTCTCCTGCGATGTAATCTCGGCCATCCGCTCCAGTTTCACTTCCCATTCATCCATAAGCGCGACCTGAATGGATGGCGTACGGATGTATTGTGCCCAACTCGGCAGGTTTTTCATAACTACAGCCGATACATCGCCAGCCGCGCTGTTGGTGCCATACGGGTTTTGATGAAGACTACCGCCAATAGAAAGTCCTTTACCCTCAAACGCCCTACTATCGGGGTTGTTGGCAATGTATAGCGCCATCATATCTTTGCCGCCCTTAAAATGACTTTCATCCAGCGACTCGGTCGTAACGGGAATAAACTTACTGCGGGCATTCGTCGTACCCGACGATTTGGAAAACCAGCGCACCGGCGAAGGCCAGAGCACTTTGCTTTCGCCTTTCATAACCCGTTCTATGTATGGAAAAAGGTCTTCGTAGCTCGAAACGGGCACTTGTCGCTGAAAATCGTGAATGCTGCGAATGGATTTATAGGCGTGTTTTTTTCCCCATTCCGTCCGGCAACCTGCCTGGATAAGTTGTGTGAAGACCTTATGCTGTACTGGACCCGGCTGCTGCATCATAGCTTCGATGCGCGGCAATCGCCGTTGCAGGAGCCATTTGAGCGTAGTATTTAGCAAAGTCATAGGGCTAAAATAACATAAACTAACCAGACCAAAGAGGTTAGTGATGAAAACGTAAATTCAAACGATTCGATTTATAAACCGCTTGCCCGGTCAGGGTAATCCGAAATTAATCCGTCAACGCCCCATTCCTTCAGGCGTTTCATATCAGCGCGTTGATTGACTGTCCAAGGAATAACTTTAATACCTTGCTCGTGCAGCCGGGTAATTTTATCCTTGTTTACTAATCGGAAGTGAGGGCTGTAAACATCGGGTTTAAAACCCAGTTCTTCCAGATTTTTTTCGGGACTGCGCAGATTTTCAACTAAAGCCGACAACCGAACCTTCGGGTACTTGGCTTCCAATCCTGCGATAGTGCCATCAACTCCTTTCTTCCATTGTTTCAATATGGCAAAGTCGAAACTCTGGATAACTATTCGATCTGGATTAACACGTTCTGCCGTAAACTGTTTTTTTAATACTGCCTGTACGAGTTCGCAAAAGGCGGCTGGCTCTGGCTGGCTTTCATTATATTCTGACGGCTCACTTTTAATTTCGATATTATACGAAAATAAGGGTAAGTTTTTAGCGGTTCGATAGGCTTCAGCCTGTTCAATTACTTCGCTCAATAGGGGCTTATACACCTTAAGTCTTTGCTGTTCGGGGTAGGCCGGATTGCCGTTTGAGCCAACATCGTAACGTTTTATATCGGCATAATTCAGTTGATAGAGAATCAGGTTTCTTTGTTCTTTTTTATCAACTGGTGTTCCATCGGGCATAATACTAAAAGCTGAGTTAAAATAGGGCTCGTGCGAAACCACTACCTGTTGATCTTTACTGATCACGACATCCATTTCGAGTGTCGTAACGCCAAGGTCGAGGGCTTTTAAAAATGCCGGAATTGTATTTTCGGGCATTAGACCCCGGCATCCCCGGTGGCCCTGCAAATCGAACATAGGCGAATCTGACTGAACGATAGCAACATGAGTCATGAAACACAAGAACACAAGAGCACGCATAGAACAGATAGAAGATACGCTCAAAAATACAATTACTTTTTCAGTTCGCCTTTGTTTCCTGGTCTGCTTCTGTTATGTCGACTCCGTCGTTTAGCGCTAAATTATCCCGGATTAAGCGTAATAAACTGTATACGTAAAATTATCACAGGCCTAAACATTACCAAAATACGTACTTGAAAATTGACTGAACGGTCTTTATCAACAGATGAGGAAAAGAAATGCCTGATCCTAAAGGAAGCATTTTTATTTGCAGTGTACAATAACAAACTTGCGCTTGTAATATTCTCTACTGCTTCTACTCACTATGCGCTATACAAAGGCAATTATTGCTTCGCTATTCACATTAGTACTCGTCTGGGCATTAAATCGGTCGTGGGGCAGCGTTCCGGCGTTTGGACCGTTGCTGAGTCCGTTTGTCGGTTTTTGGCAAAATGCTGAGTCGATTAATAATACTGACGAGGAAATTACGCTTAACGGGACAAAATCCCCCGTAAGTGTTGTCTTTGATGACTTGGCGATTCCACATGTTTTCGCTCAAAACGATCATGACGCCTATTTTGCGCAGGGTTATCTCACCGCCCGCGACCGGCTCTGGCAAATGGAGTTTCAAACGCATGCAGCCGCTGGCCGTGTTTCTGAGCTTGTGGGAGATAAGGCTCTGGAACTGGACCGTTATAATCGCCATTTAGGAATGGGCTTCGGCGCCGAAAAAGCACTGAAAGAGATGATGGCTGATCCGCGGTCCCGCGAGTCAGTTGAGGCTTATACCGCTGGGGTAAACGCCTATATCAATCAGCTGACACCAGCCCACTATCCGCTCGAATACAAATTGTTAGGCTACGCCCCCGAACCCTGGCAGCCAATCAAATGTGCTTACTTTCTGAAATATATGTCAGGGGTGCTGGCCCTCGGTGCCGATGACCTGAACATGAGCAATGTTTTGAAAAAATTT
>JANXVQ010000455.1 GCA_025351545.1 Spirosoma sp. | reverse complement strand
ATATTGAAGCGGTCGGTTTCTTTTAAGAAAAAGAAACCATTCTGTTCATTGGAGGATAATTCAAACACATATTCGTTCGTATTAGAGAAGTTAAGGCGACCTTCTAACACATGGCTAACCTTACGTCCTAGATGCAAAATGCGGTCGGCACCTCCTTTATCACTTGTATAATTCGTTAACTGATTATCAAAAATTGCATATACGAAGCTATAAAAGTTAACAAAGTTACTCTTACCTGCGCCGTTTGGGCCAATCAAAACGTTGATAGGCTTTAGTTTGAGCGTCAGGTTTTTGATCGACTTGAAATTTATTATGGATACAGACTCAATCATTAAGCTGTGTTTATGCTGTTAAAACGCTCTATAGCGTAGTTTAAAGTTAGTAAATCAAACTCCGATAGCGAAATGCTTTTTTGAGCGTTGCGTAGCAGGTGTACCAGTTCATCTGTTTCGGCCATTGACGCACCACTTTTTCGGGCCAATGTTTCCGTGAATTCTTTATCTAATACCGTTGTATTCAGCCCGAATCGTTCGCGAACGTCAGCCAGAAAGTACTGGATCTGTTTGCGGGCGAGGTTGTCATGATCAGCCTGTTGAAAGTATATTCGGCCAACTGTTTTCACAAATTCCAGTGAGGTGTTCTGGAGCGGTTCCACAATAGGAATGATACGTTGGGTTCGCTTTCCGGCAAAGATTGCGTAGAAAATCAGGCCGAACGCCACCAAATAATAGGCCCAATTGAGGGCGGGTTGCGAACGGATGTACCTGAAAATAGACTGCTGATCTTCGTCAAACCGACCTTGTTTCTGGTATTCGTCCCAATAGGTTGGTAAAGCGGGCAAGTAGGAGAGGGCTTTGAATGAATAGTCTGACGTCTTGTGATCCAGTACGTAATAGTTCGTGAAGGCCAGGGGCAAATTTTGAATGAAAAACTGTCCTTTTCCATAGTGGATACGGATAAATGTTGGTTCCTTTCGAGCGTTGCGAGTCAATACAGTTATTCCTACAGACTTCTTGATAGACAGGAAGTTACGGCCATCATCATGAAAGAAATTGTACCCGCTCGCCTTATGCAATGGCGGGTTCACAAAGTTCTGTCGCAATGTCGAATCGGCTTTTGTGGGGTCTTTTACGTCGGCTTTGAAACCAAGTACTTTCCCCAGCGAATCAGGCAAATCGTAGGCGGAAATAAAGGCGTTGTTGCCGCGCCGGACGTAGGTCAGGAGTTGTTTAAGATCGTTGCCATCGGCCTTGAAATCCTGACAAATAACTAGGTAATTACTCCGAGCCGGGAATTTAGTCTCCGTTAGGAAATTGTAGATAGGTAAACGCACCGTTTGAATGGCCGACGGTTGCATCACATCGGGCAGTAATTTAAACAGGGCCTGCGTTCCAAACGGGATTTTGTCATCATTCTCGTAGGTTGGTCGCCAGTCAATTGGCTTCGGACGGTAATACTCGAAGAGCACGTAAGCCGTTAGGGTGGCCAGCAGGATGAGAAGATATTTATTCGGTTTCTGCAAAATTTTCTGGTGCCGGATTTTCCGACGATTCTAACTTATTGCGTGTTGGTTAACAGCCCTGTTGAACTGATTGAATGCCGTTTGTAAAGCCACGAATTGGGCTTCATCTATAGGGAAATCACCATACCAGACGAATTCAAACTGACGCGTTAACTTCTCAAAATCAGGCTGAACGGACGAATTGGCCAATTCATAAACATACTGTCGGTTGGTTTTGTCGGGTTTATAATCAATACGGCCCGCGTCGGACAAATGTTTAAGCGTTTGCAAATACAATAACCGAACGGCCAACCGGAAATTTCGCTGATTAACAGCCTCATCGACGGCTTTAACGAAATCTATTTCGTGAATATTTTCGGCCAGATTTTCATACGCAAGCCCAGCCGATTGTGCTTTCTTCGAAAATAGAAAACCCAGCACTTCAGCTTTCATAAGCAGGTAAATCGCGCCCCCCGCAATGATAGCCAGAAAGACGTATTGCCAAATATTCTCGTACGCTTCACTCGACAGAAACTTGCCAATTTTATGGATAAACCAGGCCCAAAGCCGCGCCAATGGATTTTCGGGTGGAGAAGTATCACGGCCATACTGGTAATCGTGTCCGGATTGAAGGTCGTTCAAATGGCTGGGCGCGGGATAACGAACGCGAATTGCACTTCGGTCGTCGGCAACAACTACGGGTAGAGCCGGGCTTTTCGACTGGGCGAAAGTCATGAATGGCGCGGTCAACAATAAGCACAGCCAACAGAAGGCAATGCCTACTCGATTGACTCTTGATCGTACTTTAATTTCCGTAAGTGATCGATTAATCGACTGTAATTCAGAACGTTCCTTCATCCGTTATGCGGGGTTGAGTTGACGATGTGCCAATGGAGTCGATAGCAGAAATCAAGCCCCGACCTTCCTGTCGTTCAACTAAGTTCGTGTATTGAAAACCAATCGCTGTATAAAGTACGACGTTCAATAAAGTCCGGCCAACAATGTTAATGACATTGCCCAGCATAAGCCACACAACCGAAACATCGGGAAGCATTTTTGCGCTGGTTAAAAAGGCGATAATAGCCGTTGGAGCGGCAAATACTAACCCGGTGATGCCGACGATAAGACTCATCACAAAAATCAACCCGAAGGTGGACCACCATTTATCCCGAATTAACTGGAAACAACGGGACCAGGTGACTCCGAAGTCAGTACTCTCAAACGCTGTAACAGCTAAGGATAGCGAGAGAACAACGG
>JANXVQ010000376.1 GCA_025351545.1 Spirosoma sp. | reverse complement strand
GTCGCAGGCAGATGGACAGTTTTATCAGACACTATTGCGCATCAAGCATAATAAAGTTGAATTGGTTGATAAAAATCCGGGATTTCCATTAACAATTCCGTCTAATTATACACGTCGACCGTAAGTTTATTCGCTGGTTTTAACCCTATGAACCCCAAATTTCTCCACACGGCTTATACTGTTCATTGGTCGGTTAATATCCTGATCCTATTTTGTTGCCTGTGCCCAATTACATTGGTACTGGCACAACAGACAGTGCGCGATCGGCAGGTTTTGGAGAAAGAAAAAAAGCAGAATCTGGAGAAAATGACCCAGATTCGGACAATACTGAAACAAACGGCTTCAGAAAAGCAAGCTGGTCTGGGCCAGTTGAAAGCACTTGACCAACAGATTCAAACCCAGTCGCAACAGATTGGTCTCCTTAATAAAGATCTTCGATTAACCGAATCCGAAATCTCTGAACTTCGGCAGGCAAGTACGACACTAACAAAAGACCTCAATAAACTCCGGGCTGAATACGGCTCTATGGTTTACGCGGCCGATAAACGGCGACAACAGGTGAATCCTTTAGGTTTTTTGTTTGCCGCTGATAACTTTAATCAACTCGTTGCCCGTTACCGTTATTTGCGCCAATATTCCGATGCCAGGCAAAGTCAGGTACGGCAGATGAATAACGTCAAAACAATGTTGCAGGGAAAGCAACAGGCTACTCAGCGTAAACGCCAGGAACAGAAAAATACTATTGGTGCGAAAATAGATGAAACAAAAAATCTTGAAACGTTAAAGACTGCTAAAAATCAGGTAGTTAAAGAATTAAGTCAGAAGGAAACAGAACTCAAAACAGAACTGGCCGAAAGCCGCCGAGCCGTTGGGCAACTTGAAGCGCTGATAAAACGCCTGATTCTGCGCGAAGCAAAAGAGCGCGCTGACCGAGAAGCCCGCGAACGCGCCGAGCGTGATCGAATTGCCCGGCTTGAGACTGCCCGAAAAGTAGCCGAACGCAAACGTGCTGAAGAAGCCATTGCTGCTGCCGAAAAAGCCGGCGAAAAACCGGCTCCCACTGACGTAGCTAAAGTTGAGCGCCCAACCGAGCCGGAGCCAACCACAAAAAAAACCGACGAACGGCGTAACAATAACCTTAACGACGAAGAAACTGCCCTGGCATCATCGTTTACAAACTCACGGGCACATCTGCCGTGGCCCGTCACAAAAGGATTTATTTCTGATCACTTTGGCCGAAAAGCCCACCCTGTTCTAAAAGGAATATTCGTTGAAAACCAAGGCATTGATATCCAGACAAATGCTGGTGAGGGGGTCCGGTCGGTCTACGACGGTATTGTGCAGGATGTAACGAGTATGCCGGGTATGAATAATGTGGTGGCCATTCAACACGGCGATTATTTTACTGTCTATGCTAAACTACGTAGTGTATCGGTTCGGATTGGGCAACGCGTGAAAGCCCGTGAATCTATTGGCACAGTGGCGACCGATAAAAACGGCGTTTCAGAAATACAGTTCCAGATCTGGAAAGAGTTTACTAAACTCAATCCGGAATCGTGGCTAAATCCAAGATAAAGCTAGTTAAAAAGTGTCCCGTCTGTGCAGTTGCAACCCTGTTGAGTTGCTTTGCCCGGCCTGGCTCTACAACCTTATACCTGTAAGAATGTCCATTCACAACCCAGACATCAAGCGCGTTACGACGCACACCATTCAGGAACTAAAAAATAAGGGTGAGAAAATCTCAGCCTTAACGGCCTATGACTACTCGATGGCTCAGGTTGTCGATGCGGCTGGCGTCGAACTGATTTTGGTGGGCGATTCGGCTTCAAACGTTATGGCAGGCCATGAAACAACGCTGCCTATCACGCTCGACCAAATGATTTATCACGCCAGTTCGGTCGTGCGGGGTGTTAAGCGAGCGTTGGTAATAGTTGATTTGCCGTTTGGCTCCTATCAGGGCAATTCAACCGAGGCTCTGCGATCGGCCATTCGGATTATGAAAGAATCCGGCGCACATGCCGTGAAGATGGAGGGCGGTCTGGAAATTAAGGAATCAATCGTACGTATCCTGAGTGCAGGTGTCCCTGTAATGGGACACCTCGGCCTGACACCACAATCCATTTATAAGTTTGGAACCTATGCCGTACGAGCTAAAGAAGAGGCCGAAGCGCAGAAGTTAATAGAGGATGCCCACATGCTTGAGGACATTGGCTGCTTTGGCATCGTACTCGAAAAAATTCCGGCGGCATTGACCAAAACTGTGTCTAAAAGCCTGACTATCCCAACGATCGGTATTGGTGCCGGACCAGATGCTGACGGGCAAATTCTGGTTATTCATGATCTTTTAGGCATCACAAATGAATTCAAACCGCGCTTTCTCCGTCGGTATGCCGATTTACATAAGATTATGACAGAAGCTATTGCACATTATGTAGATGACGTGAAAATCAATGACTTCCCGAACGAGAAAGAAGCATATTGAGTTAAATAGTGCGGACGGGATTACCGTTTCGTGAGATTGCCATGCGGTGGAAGTCCGCAGAATTAGCCAAAATGGGGTTTCTATCGGAATGCCGTATCACCACATTACTTATGAACAAGAAACCATTTCAGGTCATTTACGAAGATAATCACCTACTCATTGTTAATAAAGATCCGGGCATTCTGGTACAGGGTGACCGTACAGGCGACGTTACATTGCTCGATGTATTGAAAGATTATGTTAAAGAAAAGTACAATAAACCGGGCGATGTTTTCTTAGGGTTGGTTCATCGGCTCGACCGGCCTGTGAGTGGACTGGTCGTGTTTGCCCGTACCTCGAAAGCTCTGGAACGCATGAACGAGATTTTCCGGAAGCGTCAGGTCCAGAAAACCTACTGGGCCGTTGTTCGGCGAAAACCACCTAAAGATGCCGACAAGCTTATAAACTGGCTCATAAAGGATGAACAAAAAAACCAGGTAACGGTCTATGATAACGAAGTGCCCAATTCACTAAAAGCCGAGCTCTCTTATCGGGTGCTTGGTAAAATCAATGAGCACTATTTGATAGAAGTGAATCCAATTACGGGTCGGCCGCACCAAATTCGGGCGCAGTTAGCCCATATAGGTTGTCCCATTCGGGGCGACATTAAATACGGGTATGATCGGGCTGTTGCCGACAAGAAAATTTATCTTCATGCCCGGCGGCTATATTTCATTCACCCCGTAAAACAAGCCGGTGCACCAGACCGACCACTGATCTGTAAAGCGGCCTTACCTAATGATCCTTTTTGGGAAGAGTTTCTGAACTTGGATGACGAGAACTATAAAGACAAGAATATAGACTTCACTTTTGAGTAAGCTTACTATAAACTTAAGGGCCGCAGTTTCTAATCCCCAGAAACTGTGTCCCTTCCTATAGGCAAACTAATGTAAATCAGTGCTCAGTCAGTGTAGATGTGGTGCTTTGGTCAACAGGCGCTACATCCGAAATAATCTGCTCCATCACACGCTCAACCATTTGTATAATCCCGCGTAAAGCTCCGAATATTATACACAACGGCAGAATAATGGGTAAGAAGAAAACCCACTGAAAAATCATATACAAACGAAAATTTCTCATCGATTCAAGGGGTAATTTTAAAGATAAGTTTACGGTTACGGTAAAGTGATTACTTTTAGAAAGAGTATCATCTAATATTTCTATTCATATTCAAAATTAACCTTGTCTTAATACAAAAACAAGCCAACTCGGAAAAATTTTGATATCGAATATATTAACTTTTGTCCACAAATCGGTAAAGTTGTTGTCACTTCGAGAACCTACTCAACTGTTGTCAATTATTGTGCCAGTCATTTGGGGCGTTGAACCGAGTTAATGATCTATACAGCTAAGATAAGATCTACATTTGCTATCTTTGTAACTTTACCTGTAAAATAATAAGCATTTACATAAAAAACAGAATATTATATTAAAAAATAGAAAATATGTAACATTATATTTAGTTCATACAATTCACTAATTAACCTGATCGTAGCACAAAATGCCTTTGATTTATAGGGCAGTCCTATAAATAATTTTGACTATCCTCTGTAGTCACCAAGTTATTTATATACTAAACGTGACGATGTGCTTATAAAACAGCGG
>JANXVQ010000363.1 GCA_025351545.1 Spirosoma sp. | reverse complement strand
GAAGCCAGTTCTGCGTGCTGAGTAAACGGGTGATTAAAGATGTTTTCAGCCGCCAGTCCTAAGCTCGATTTCTTGTTATTGAATTCTTTGCGCATGCCGAGACTGTAGAAATACATCGCGCTCTGATAGCCCTGTAATTGTACCTGTTTGCCACGCCCGCCACCGAAGAGTTGAAAACCCCATCCGTTCGCCAGAGACATACTGCTCATGATCCGTCCGCCAATAACCATACCCGAATTTGAGGCCGAGTAAATCAAATTGGTATTGTTATTCGTCAAACTAACATGGTATAGGTCGAGTCCCCCGCCGAGTTGTAGTTTGCCAAACAGGGTTCCATTACCAAACAGGTTAAGGCCGTAAGCGTCTTGATGACCAACGTTCTGATAGGTAGTCTGAATTACCTGTTGAAAAACCTGATTGATCGGATCGCCAACCGACTGCCTGGTTACGTCGCGAACAGCCGTAATTTCGCCATTCGTCCGCCGAGCGAACAAGGATCCGTTCAGGTATAATCCTTTGATATTTGCGCTGGTGCTAAACTCAATGTTGTCGGTAAATTCTGGCGACAGCAATGGATTTCCCCGTGTAATATTGGTTGGGTTGGATGAGTTAACGTTTGGGTTCAGGAACTGAATGCCGGGCCGTTGAATACGACGGTTGTAAGCCAGTTTAATAATCTTGCCGCCTTTAAGGCTTTTCGAAATATTGATGCTTGGTACAAGCGTACCATAGTCAGGAATGTTTGTGGCCGTTCCCGCCGTTTCGTTGCTGAATCGGGCATCAATAAACGTGTACTCGTACCGCGCACCGGCTTTTACGGTGTATTTATTCTTGGTTGTCAACGTGTACGACAAATAGGACGCGGCTATATTCTGGTTGTAGAACAGTGTGTTGGCTGGCCGACTATTATCCACTATAAAGTCGCCGGTATCTCCGCTGGCAAGGTAATACTGGTAGTCGCTATTCACTTTCCGGAAAATACCTTTCACACCAAACTCAACTATTTGATTGGTTTTGATAGGTGTCTGGTAGTCGACCTGAAGCGTCGATTCCTGATTATAACTCAGGTTGTCGTTTTTGATTCGGGATGTAATAGTCTGAAAATCAGTGCCACCCAGAATGTCTGACACGAAGTTGTTTGTGCGGTTATTCCGGCTGAACAGGGCTAGTATGCTAAATTCCTGCTGAGGTTTGTAGGTTTTCGTGTAGGTCACGTTTGCATCCACTGTTCCTGACAGATCGGTGGTTTTTACGTTACGGTCGCTGATGGTTGGAAAATAGCTGGCGGGTGAGGTCGTCTGCGTCAGGAGGTTGTTCTGCCTGGCCGTGCCATTTCGCGCACCATAACGAATGCTGGCCGTGATAGACGTTCGTTTGTCGATATCATAATCCCAACCCAACTGATAGTTGCCGAACAAACGTTGACTCAGTGTAGTAGCCGTTTGAGTGGTTCGGGTATAAGCAGAGTAGGTATTTGTTGCCTGATCGTACGATCGTGTCGACTGGTCGTTGGCAAAGGCTCCTTTTACATTGTATTCGGCGCGTCCGAATCCACTGAGCGAAAAACCCATTTTACCTGTCCGGTAGTTTCCATTCAGCCCCAGGTTACTGCCCCGGTTTCCTCCGCCCCCGTTAATATCGAATGTGGTGCCCTGTAATGTGGTTTTCTTGGTAACGATGTTGATAATACCGGCTGAGCCTTCGGCATCGTATTTGGCAGATGGTGAGGTAATTACTTCCACCGTCTTAATCATGTCGGCAGGAATCTGCTTCAAGGCATCGGCTACGCTGCTAGCGACAATGGTTGAGGGTTTATTATTGATCAATACCGTAACATTGGTACTTCCGCGCAGACTAACATTACCATCCAGATCAACAGATAGCATAGGCACTTTACGCAGAATGTCGCCCGCATCGCCCCCTTTAGCCGCAATATCTCAATCTGCGTTATAAACCAGCCGATCTACTTTTTCTTCGATCATAGCGGCCTGGCCTACCACATTCACTTCATTAAGAGTCCGCACATCAGCGCCTAATTTGATCGTGCCGAGATTTATGTCACTACCCCGCTCAACAGTAATCACGCTGCTTCGTTTGTCTCTGTAGCCGATAAACGAATACTGAAGCCGGTACTTGCCCGGTGCCAGTTTGCCCAGTGTAAATTTGCCTTTAGCATCAGCCGTCGTACCGTCAATCGGTTTATTTGTATCGATATTGAGCAAAGCAATCGTAGCAAACTCAACGGGTTTGCTAGCCGTAGAGTCAATTAATGTACCGCTGACCTTGCCATTGCCGCGGGCAATTGGTTCAGTTGCTGATGTTGTGGGGGTCGCTTGTGGCCTTACGCCCCTAGGAGCCGCAATAGTAGTGGGTGTAGAACCGGCAGGTGCCGTAAAATTACCGGGGGTCGTATCGGCCGGCGTTTTTACAGAAGGATCTGGCGCTGGATTCGCGGGGGTGGTGATACCTTCCGACGGATTGCTTGACGGCGTCGTTGATGTTCCACTAACAGGCGCACTGGGTACTGTAGGAGTTTGGGCGAAAGACGAAGTCGCACTAACGATGAGTAGAGATAGTAACAGGGTTTTCATAACATAATTAGATTAATAGCTCAAAGGTCATACTGCCCGTCTGCAACCGAAAAACAATCTGGCTGAATGCCGTTTTTTAGGTGTCGAAAGTAAATAACAGACCTACGAATAATGAACTAACTGTTGAAATCCTCAGACTGAGTTGAGAAGAACTTATTGTACTTAATGAGCGAATGGTTAATAAAAAGGCTTCCGTAGACATGGTGACTTATTGACAAACAAGTACATTTGTCGGTTAATTGGTAACATATTAAACGTGCTACTCAAGTTTATGAAGCAGACTTCTTTGTTTTTGATACTGTTTATCCCTGTTTTTTTACTATTCACATATAACTCAGGCTATGGTTATGATGCGTATGAATATTTGACAATTGCCAGAACACTCAACGAGGGTTATGCCTTATACGACTTCATTCCGTCAAAATCATACCTGCTTTATTCATCGACCAATGTTCTGCTGAACTTGTTGGGTGGCTACAATCACATCAGTGTTTCAGCCCTGATTACACTGCTGGCTACGGGTAGCCTGTTGTCGGCCTGGCGGGCGGCACGGATATTTGGCGAACGAGTTGCCCTGGTTACAGTTGGACTAACGGCCGCCTGCTGCTTTTTCATGGAAATGAATTTTCTGGAGCCGGAAAGTTGGATTGCTATTTTTGGCCTGAATGCTTTTGCTCTGGTCATGAATACTAAGAACCAGTCGGGTTGGCGCTGGCTGGGGGCTGGTATTTTGTTGGGCATAGCTATGTGTTTTAAGAGTGTAGCTGCTTTTTATGTAGTTGGATTTGGCGCCTTCATTTTTGCTTTATGGCTGACGGGGCGGCTCACGTTCTGGCCGATGGTAGGCCGGGGGATGGCAGTATTAATAGGATTTGCCTTACCTCTGTTGGTATCGGCACTTTATTTCTATTCTACCAATCGATTAGAGGCTCATCTTGAGTGGACATATATATATCCCTTCGGTGGTTATCCATCACACATACTTTTTTTAACTAAGTTTTTCATTAAACTAAGCTGGTTTCTGCTGCTGTTGGTTATATCATTTATACTGCTGCTGCAAAAAACCTACAGGACTATGTATCAGCAGACACCAGCGCTGTGGCTGGCCTTACTACTGGCTGGCTTTTCCTGTATTGCTATGCTGAAAACGCAGGCCAGTCATTACTTCTTTCCGGCTGCTGTCTTCTTTGCGCTGCACCTCAGTTTCATTACCGACCAGTGGTTTAGACAGTATGAGACTCGTCATCGTCATCTGACCTACCGTTTAGTGCTACTGGAAGGTGGCTTAGTAGGCGCATTATTGCTCGTTAGTGGGTTACTCTACCGACCCGATGCACTCAAGCGATTTGTAAGTATTGCCAATTATACAGACGAAGAAAAAGCCGGAGAGTTTATTCGCGAACAGGCGGGACCAACGGGAAAAGTGCTACTGTTCGACAACGCGTTAAGTTTGTATTATTTGTCTGACCGGGAGCCAAACGTGCCATTTATTTTTACTGAAATGCAAACCACACATTATATTGAATCGCACCCCGATACGTATGGGCGTGCACTCGCCGATACAAGTCTGAAGCTGGTTGTGTTCGGAAATCGCTCAAGTCTTATTGACGATAGTACCGCGCTTACGAAGTCTGCCAATGCCTATGCCATTGGTCAGCTTCGAGCTGGCTTACAAAGAGATTTTGTACAAATCAAAAACCCCCGTTTTCCACTGGCTTACTGGATACGTAAGTAACCTAAGTTGATTATCTATCCCTTGTCTATATTTATTATTATGTTGCTATCCATCCTCATACCAGCTTACAACGAAATTAAGTCTATTGATGTCCTACTTGAAAAAATTCAGGCTGTTCCGATAACGAAGGAAATTATTATTGTTGATGATGGCTCGACAGACGGGACTCGTGAACGATTGACAACGTTTCAGTCCATACCCAATGTCCGGGTCTTTTTTCACGCGCAAAACCAGGGTAAAGGAGCCGCTATCCGTACGGCTATTCAGCACATGACCGGCGATATTGCTATTGTGCAGGATGCAGATTTAGAATACGAACCGCAGGACTATCTGGCCCTGGTGGAGCCTATCGTCGATGGCCGGGAAAAAGTAATTTATGGTTCTCGTTTTCTAAAACCTGAAAATCGCCATTCATACTATAGTTTCTACATTGGTGGTCAGATTGTTACATTACTGACAAACATTCTCTTTAACCAGCGGCTTACCGATGAGCCCACTTGTTATAAAGTGTTCGATGCCAATTTCCTGCGGTCCATTCCCCTCGATTGTAACCGCTTCGAGTTTTGTCCCGAAGTAACCGCTAAAGTTGCCAAGCGAGGTATCCGTATTAAAGAATTACCCATTAGTTATTATCCTCGCTCTATTACCGAAGGCAAAAAGATTTCATGGCTGGATGGAATACAAGCTATTTGGGTGCTGCTCAAGTATCGAATTGTACGGTAGATATAAAATCAGTTGTTATTGAGAGTAGTCAGGTAGTCGTACTACTTGACTATCTCCGACAATTTATTCCTCTCTTTCTTTAACTACACTTAAAAACGATTTCGGCACGGGTGCGTTGAAGCGCATGGATTCACCCGTTATTGGGTGCTCGAATGCCAACACCTCGGCATGCAAACCCAGCCGACCAATGGGATTGGTTTTAGCGCCGTACTTGACATCGCCTGCAATAGGATGGTTAATGTCCTGCATATGCACCCGAATCTGGTTTTTTCGTCCGGTTTCCAATTCAAGTTTTAGTAAGGCATAGTCGTAAGTAGCCTTTAAAACAGTATAATTCGTGATGGATAATTGGCCATTGTCGGGGTTCTGACTCGAATACACAATCAGGGCTTTGCTTTCATGCAAATAGGACGTTAGGGTACCTTGTTCCGGATTTGGCACACCCTCTACCAGCGCTATATAGGTTCGCTCTTTAGTGGTTGCATTCCAGGACTCCTGCATGAGCCGCTGCACATTTTCGCTTTTGGCAAACATCATAACGCCCGATGTCTCCCGGTCGAGTCGGTGGATGATGAATATCTTGTTGTTGAGATTTTGTTTCTTAACGTAGTCAC
>JANXVQ010000449.1 GCA_025351545.1 Spirosoma sp. | reverse complement strand
ATCACGGTTCAGATTGGGGCTAAACCATTTATGATACTCCCGATGCATAACAATAGCGTTAAGTACCTGTGAAATTGCAACGTTTAACGCAAATAACTGTGGGCAACTGCGTAAACAAATCGTTAAAAGATTCGGGCTTGTTGCTGTACTGCCTGCTGCCACACCCGATAGCCCGCCAGACTTAAGTGGAGGCCATCTTTCTCGAAAAACTCCCGACGAGGTCTACCATCAGCGGCCAGCAAAGGCGTTGTCGTATCAACATACTGACAATCAGGCATTTTAGTTATTTTATCACGAATCAATTTATTTGCAACTTGTATCTGACCAGCAATATTCCATCGAAAAGGGCTAATTTTAATGGATAAGAAAGATAATGGTAGTCCCGGTATCAGCTCATTCATTTTTTCAACAAAAGCACAAAAGAACAAGTAAACTTCTTCGGGATGCCGACCATCGCCGAGGTCATTATCGCCTGCATAGAATACAAGAGAATTAGGCGCAGCGGGAACAATCAATCGATCGAAAAACCAGGCACAAGCCGCCAGCGTTGAGCCTCCAAATCCTAAGTTTAAGGTATTGCTCTGGGGAAAATCCTGAGCTAAATTTGTCCAAAGCCGAATGGATGAACTACCGTAAAAAACGACTCTATTTGTAGCCGGTGGCAATGCGGAAAGTTTAACTTCCAGCTCGCGAACGTCGGCTTCGTACCAGACCATATCTGACTATTTAGTCGACTGATTAATAGTTCTTGACGAGTTGGTTGCCGATACCCCATCAGCCGAAGCTGCACTCGCCATCCACTTACGGATAATGCCCGCCAATGGTCTAAATTCAATTAAAAAACCGTCGTGCCCATAAAGAGAATCAATCTCTTCATAGGTCGCGTCGGGGATATGCCTGGCTAAAAATTGCTGTTCGGACGGCGGAAAAAGCAAATCGGAACGTATACCAACCACCAGCGTGCGGGCTTTAATCTGGCCGAGCGCGTTCAGAATACTGCCCCGGTTCCGGCCAACATTGTGCGAGTCCATTACCTTCGACAGCGCCCAATACGTAAACGCATTGAACCGATCGACCAACTTTTCGCCTTGATATCGTTGATAACCAGCGGATTTATAGCCATCTAATTGCTCATTATTGTCGAGCGCTTGAGTAAAACCATACGTATCATAATTACGATACGAAATCATAGCCATAGCCCGAGCCGCTTTCATACCGGCTACACCCGCATCATCGCGCCCTTCGGCCCAACTCGGATCGGCTTCGATAGCCATCCGCTGCGCTTCATTGAAGGCAATGCACCAGGGCGACGCAATGGCACTAGCGGCAATAACCACCATATTGGCAATAAGATTCGGTTGCAGAATGGCCCATTCTACAGCCTGTTCGCCCCCAACAGATCCACCAATGCAGGTATGGATTTTCTCGATGCCCAGTTCCTGCCGCAGCAAATCCAAAGCCTCCACGATATCCCGAATGGTAACCATCGGAAAATCGTGATAAAACGGTTGTCCCGTGGCTGGATTTATCGACAATGGCCCTGTGGAACCGTAACACGAACCAAGCACATTGGCACAGATAATAAAATCACCCGTTCCGGATGGAGGCTCCGGATCAAAGTATTTCCCCGGCCCTACCATACCGCCCCACCAGTCGCCGGCATCGGCATTACCAGTCAGGGCATGACACACCCAAACAACGTTCGATTGATCGCTGTTGAGGGTGCCGCGTGTGGTATAAGACAACCGGAAACCCGGTAAGCTCTCTCCCGATTCGAGCGGGAACGAATATTTATAATCGAAATATTGGAGACTCATTTATATTCTTTTTTTGTCATTCCGACGAAGCACAATTCCACTGCGCCGGAACGACAAATAAATAACTACGTTAACACTGGCTCGGCAATTTTGGCGAAAGCCTGCTCGAAGTCAGCTTTGATATCGTCGATGTGTTCGATCCCCGCCGAAACGCGCAATACCCCCAACTCGACCCCTGCACTGGCCTGCTCCTGTTCGCTCAGTTGCTGGTGCGTAGTGGCGGCTGGATGGATAATTAACGTTTTAGAATCGCCAACGTTAGCTAAATGACTCACTAGCTTCAGACTATTGACAAACTCGTTAGCGGCATCGCTGTTCCCTTTTACTTTAAAGGAAAATACACCTCCAAAACCCCGCTTAAGGTATTTTGCACCTAACTCGTGATAAGGGCTGCTTTCCAGACCGGGATAGTTTACGGCTTCAACCTGGTCGTGCTGTTCGAGCCATTCGGCCAGCGCCAACGCGTTCTGTACTGTGCGATCAACGCGCAACGAAAGAGTTTCCAACCCTTGCAGCAACAGGAATGAGTTGAATGGACTGATGGCCGGGCCGAAATCACGCAGCCCTTCAACACGGGCGCGGATGATAAATTGAATATTGCCAAATGGCCCGCCCACACCAAACACATCGCTGAATACCATTCCATGATACCCTTCTGATGGTTCGCTGAACTGCGGGAACTTGCCGTTGCCCCAGTTGTAATTACCACTATCGACAATGACGCCACCAATGCTTGTACCGTGACCACCGATCCACTTCGTCGCCGATTCGACCACTACGGCTGCACCGTGTTCGATAGGTCGGAAAAGATAGCCCCCCGCCCCAAACGTATTATCGACAATGAGCGGCAGATCATGCTCTTTGGCCAGAGCCGAAAAAGCGTCGAAATCAGGAATATTGAAACGCGGATTACCAATCGTTTCGAGGTAAATCGCTTTGGTTTTATCGTCGATCAGTTTCGTAAATGATTCGGGCTTGTCATTCTCGGCGAAGCGGACATCGATACCCAGCCGCTTAAATGAAACTTTAAACTGGTTATAGGTGCCCCCGTACAGAAACGGAGATGTCACGAAGTTATCGCCCGCGTTGAGAATATTGCTAAGGGCAATAAACTGAGCCGCCTGACCTGAAGCTACCGCCAGAGCCGCCACCCCGCCTTCGAGAGCGGCCATGCGCTTCTCAAATACGTCGGAGGTAGGATTCATGATACGGGTATAGATGTTGCCAAATGCTTTTAGCGCAAATAAATCAGCTCCGTGTGCCGAGTCATTGAAAACAAATGATGTTGTCTGATAAATGGGAACAGCGCGGGCATTGGTTGCCGAATCGACCTCCTGACCGGCGTGCAGTTGAAGGGTGTCAAAATGTAGTTGCGACATGATTTAGATACAGGTTTATAGTTTACAGATTTAGGATATTGGCAGTTTCCCTCCGGGGTTTATGACGGTTGGTGCTGTATTGTAGCTAGCCGAAACAATGACGAGCCAGTCTAGGACTGACAGTTATAAATTGAAGAATGCACGCGACAAACCCTCCCGGTTTTCGTGGCGGTAAGTGAAGAATGCTTAGTAAGCCCTTGGGCCGGGGGCATACATTGCTGATTGTCGAGCATGTGAGTTTCGATTTATAGTCCCTAAATAATTTAGGCAGGAGTTAGCACCTTGCCATGTGGTAGGTTGCCAGCGGTTCACAGAGCCTGATCTCTCCCCGCTTCTTTATAAATCAACGCGCGTCGTGAATCGGTGAGTGACGCGTAGCAATTGACTTGATGCCGCAAGTATACTAGTCAAACGGTGCGAATCCAAACACCATTTCCTTTTTCTGCGCGATAAACTTTTTTTAACGATAGCGAACGAATCTCCATTCATTAAGTCAATTCATTGTTTACTTTTGCAATAAGACATCCACCTCATGAACCAGCCTTACCGATATAACCGTGAAAAAGCCACCCGCGTGGCCGGCGTCACATCATTAAAAGATGCTATCGGGCAGTTATTAAAAACCTACCAGCTTCAGACCCGCTTCAACGAGACCTATCTCGAAGCTTTTTGGGGCCGTATGATGGGG
>JANXVQ010000301.1 GCA_025351545.1 Spirosoma sp. | reverse complement strand
AGTCAGATTGTCAGCTAAAAGATGTGTCAAAACGGCTCTACAATGCCGTTTTGACACATCTTTTACGGAATTTGTCATTTTCACCCTTTATTCACATATACCCAATAGTGTTGCTATTTATGGTCTGTGTGTGGTTCTCTTTCCACACATGACCACAATGTAACGCCGGTACTAAAAGCTGGTTTTCATGCCGTACCTTTGCGAAACCATGCATATCAGAATTGGAACACGAAGCAGCCGCCTGGCGGTATGGCAGGCGGAACATATACAAACGTTACTTCATCAGAGTGGCTTAACGTCCGAATTAGTACTTATTGAAACCAAAGGTGATTTAGTACTCGACCGGTCGCTGTCGAAGATTGGCAGCAAGGGCGTTTTTACGCAGGAACTGGAAGATCAACTGCGGTCAGGAGCCATTGACATTGCCGTTCACAGCGCGAAAGATTTACCTTCAAGCCTTCCTTCCGATTTACAGATTATTGCTTTTACGGAGCGTGAGCTGGCCAACGATGTGCTCGTGAGCCGGAATAAATCGCTTTCACTTGGCGGAGGAGAATCGTTTCGGATTGGTACGTCGTCTACCCGGCGCGTCGCCCTGCTCAAACACTATTGTCCACACCTGACAACTGTGGATATGCGCGGCAATCTGCAAACCCGCATCCGGAAACTCGACGAAGGTCAATGCGACGCCCTCCTGCTGGCTTATGCTGGCGTACACCGGATGGGCTATGATGATCTGATTATAGAACATTTACCCGTTGCTGAATTCACCCCCGCCGTTGGCCAGGGGAGTATTGCCATTGAAATTGCCACAGCTTCATTAGATAGCCAGGTTCGTGAGGTTATTACACGCCTTATCAATCATGACCCAACGGCTGCCTGCCTGCTGGCCGAGCGGGCATTCCTGGCCCGGCTTGAAGGCGGTTGTAGCATTCCATCGTTTGCGCTGGCTCACTGGGCCGATGGTCAAACAATTAGTCTGGTCGGTGGGCTGGTAAGTCTGGATGGTAGTGAGCTACTGCGTGAGACGTTTGTGGGGCCACCAAATGAAGCTCCATTGTTGGGACATTCGCTGGCCGAAGCCATTCTGGCACGCGGGGGCGATACGTTATTACTACAAATCCGCGAACAATTATGAACCCTCTTATTGCTCAGTCTGATGCTGATATTCGGCAGTGTTTACCCGCTGTCCTAGCCCTGCGTCCACACCTGACGCCCGACCAGGCATTTGAACAAATTCGCTTCCAACAAGCCAACGATGGGTTTGTACTTGCGTTTGTGCCTTCTGAAAATCCTTCAGAACCAGCACCAGCCGTGGTTGGCTATAGAACTTTGACGCTGCTTTATAGCGGCAAAACGATTTACATCGACGATCTGTCAACCTTACCCAGTGGCCGGGGAAAAGGATATGCCAGTAGGTTACTCGACTTTGTTGTCGACCAAGCCCGCCAATCCGGTTGCCAGTGTGTATCGCTCGATTCAGGTCAGAATCCGGCCCGCTATGATGCCCATCGGCTTTACCTGAAAAAAGGCTTTAACATCACAAGTCATCATTTTAAACTGGAATTGTGATAGCCTTGCTAACCATAAGACTGTAATTCGGTAATTTGTGGGTACATTTTCTGAAAAAAGATCAGTATTGATTTGCGACTATGAATCTTTTCCGAATTAGTTGGAGTAATCTAAAGGATAAACCCCTAAGCAGTTTTCTGAGTGGCCTGTTAATGACATTCGGCATTACGATTATTTCGTTGTTACTCTTGCTCAACAAGCAGTTAGATGATCAGTTTCGCAAAAACATTAAGGGAATCGACATGGTATTGGGCGCCAAAGGCAGTCCGCTCCAACTGATTTTATCCAGTATTTATCAGATTGACTCGCCTGTTGGGAATATTTCGCTCGATGAAGCCGAACGGCTAACGCGTAACCCGATGATTAAGACGGCCATTCCGTTATCAATGGGCGATAATTATCAGTCGTTTCGCATTGTCGGCACGAACAAAAAATACCTCGATCACTTTGGTGCTACCGTAGCGCAGGGGAAACTATTTCAGCAGGATTTAGAGGTTGTCGTCGGCCCTCGCGTTGCCGCCGTTACAGGATTAAAAATCGGCGATACGTTTTCAGGATCACACGGGTTAGACAAAGATGGCGAAGTACATGCCAACTCGAAATATAAGGTTGTGGGCGTTCTTAACGCGACAAATACCGTTGCCGACCAGCTTATTCTAACGCCTGTTTCGAGTATTTGGGCTATTCACGAGCATCACGATGCGCATGCAGAACCGGCCGGAATAGTCGGGAAGGAAGCAGAACACCATGAGAAACATCACGATACTCTCGACGGGCCAGAGGAAGAACACCACGAAGAGGCACCCCGCGAGATTACCAGCATGCTCATCAAGTTTCGGAACCCGATGGGTATGATGCTGGCACGAGGCATCAATAGTAATTCCAAACTTCAGGCTGCCTTACCCAATATTGAAATCAACCGTTTATTTTCTTTACTCGGAGTAGGTGTCGAAACGTTGCGGGGACTGGCGATCGTGATTATGCTTATCTCCGGCATCAGCGTATTTGTATCGCTATATAACTCATTGAAAGAGAGACGTTACGAAATGGCATTGATGTTGTCGATGGGCGCTACACGGGCTCAGCTTTTTGGCATGTTATTACTTGAAGGGCTGGTGCTGGCGCTGATTGGATTCGTACTGGGAATTCTGCTAAGTCGCGTTGGCTTATGGCTGTTTTCCAGTAGTGTATCATCAGAATATCACTACAATTTAGCCGCCTTCGGCATTCTACCCGAAGAGTGGATTTTGCTGGGCATTGCCATCCTGATTGGTTTATTAGCAGCCGCCCTGCCTGCATTGGGTGTTTATCGTATGAATATTTCACGAACGCTGGCCGAAGAATAGAGAGATGATATAGCTTTTTCGCCAGTTCAACAGGCTGGTGCAGTCAACTACATCACATATCTCAATACCCTGTCACATTATAGATTACCACAGGTTCAGATTAATTTTTGAGGGTTATCTCGCCAGTACGTTCGCAGGTAAATAACTCATTTATTTGCGAACGTGCCGATTCGACAATGACAATTTGACCCGGTTTAGTTACCGATTATAATCGCTGGGCCATATTAACAGCATCGTCAGTTACGGTATAATCTAATCGGCATCGTGAGCAGACAGGAATTTATATTGTTTCTGCCGAATCTGTCGCCTGAAATTTCGCTTAATAAGCCATTCAAGGTCGGTTTCATCGTCAACCACCAAAATTTTCATTTCCATTCAGGTATAAGTCAACGGTAAGGATTTTGCTGTCGGCGGTTACAGCACAGAATCGGCTCATTTTTATTTCAACGCGCCCGGCGGTGTAAGATACCGAGCCAGAAACCGATAAATTTCCTCGCGCGAGTCTCGGGCTAACTTAGTATCGAGTCGATTGAAACTGTGTCCTCCCGGCGCGTCCTGATAAATCTTATACTCGAATTTTTTCTCATGCGCTTTCAGGGCATTAATCAGCGATTCGACTTCCAGCACATTCACATCCTCATCATTCGTATTGGTGTGAATGAGCAGTGGGGTTTTAAGCTTTTGGGCATTCCAAACCGGCGACCGGCGACGGTATTCAGCGACATTATCGGATGGGTCTTTTCCAATATGGGTAGCCTCCGAAAATATAGTCCGGTAACTCTGCGGTTTGTAGCCCAGTCGGGCAATAATATCGGTAACAGGAACGCCAGCATAAGCCACTTTATAGTCTTCGGGATGATCGAAAATATTCATCAGCGAAATCATACCGCCATGACTCCATCCGATAATTCCTATGCGATCAGCATCGACCTGTGGCATGTTTTCAACAGCCCATCGTTTACCGGCCAGCACATCGTCGTTTTCATAATCGCCGTAATCAATCTGCTTATAAAATTCACCGCCATAACCAGCACTGCCCCGATATTCGGGCGCAATGATCAGGTAGCCCTGGTCAAGTAATTCACGGACAACATGGGCATAAAGTGTGCTGAAATCACCGTGGATGCCATCGTGGACAAAAACCAGCAACGGTAATTTTTTAGCCGATGCAAACTTTTTCGGTATAAAGGTATAAGCCGGAATGACAACCGGATTGTTGGCCCCCTGACCAGTTGGATTTTTGACAACGTGGGGCGGTTTGCTGCCATAACGAACTTTATCAATGGTGGCAACATCGCCCAGTTTTTGATACCAGAGCAGATCATCGACCGTTTTTGCTAATCCCTGATTGGATAGCCGGATATTTTCTTCGAGCATCCGAACACGTTCGTTAAGATCGGGGGGCGATGCGGGCGCGGTTGTTTGCGCTGGTGGTGTAG
>JANXVQ010000287.1 GCA_025351545.1 Spirosoma sp. | reverse complement strand
CTTCCGCTGTAGAACACAACTTTCGAGATACTACCGTCACTATCAGCCGCATTGGCAGTTATTAAGATTGTAGCGGGAATTGGAAAAGACGCATTATCGGTTGGCGATGTCAGGCTTACCATCGACACCTGATTTGACGCTTATGCTGCTGTAACCTGGACCGCCGATGAGGTCAGGTTTCCACTACTGACCAGCGCTTTTGCGGTAAACGAATACGTTCCCCGTTGAATGCCGGCAATTGTCCACGAATAGGGTGCGGTAGTATCTTCACCTAATTTGGTGGCACCGTTATAGAACTCAACCTTCGTTGCCGCAGCGTTAGCCACACTGGCATTGATAATCAGATTGGTGCCTATAGTAACCGTCGTGTTGTTGGTACTTTGGTACGCATCGCTTCTTTACCGCTCAAATAACCACCTTCGTCTACATACATGGCAATTCGCAGTACGTCGGCACCCAGTCACTAGCCAGCGCCTGCACCGATCCCTGCGTATAACACTGAGGAAACCACTTTGATTAAACTCGGCGAGGTCGTCACCGACCCCGCCGGTCTTCAAAACCGTGCTTGAGACTTTCACCTCACACGGCTCCTCAATATAATGGTGTTTGTCATACACACCTCACTATGTCGCTCATTTCCTGAGCGGTTTTGGTGTCGTGGCAATGGCGGTGAAGCAGTTGTAGGTTTTGGTATTCATCCTTGCCACCCTGTGAGCGTGGGGTAGTATGGTCAACCTCCATCATGTCTCCAACCTTAAAGAACAGTTTACAGTGAGGGCATTTGCCCTTCTGCCGTTTCAATAAGAACGATACCCGTTTATTCGTTTCGGGGTGTGTTCCCATTCGCGTACCGCACGGGCGGCCCCGTCCAATAGACCCAATCGCCATCGTAGGGACTCCGGTTGTTCTGCACTTTAATGTGCCGTTTAATCGGGGTTTCCTTGTGGCGGCTGATTTTCCTGAGTGCCTTTCCGCTTCGGGCCGCGAAACGCCAGCCCCCCCCTGATCTATGAGCCAATATTTGCCCATGATCCAGTGAGGAGACTTTTTAGCGTGTCGATGCACGGCCCAATTATGAAGCGTCTGATACATCCAGTTATCCAACTTTGAAAAGTGGCGACTGCTGACAACGGTTGAGTAATAATTAGACCATCCCCGGATAACCGGATTTAGTTCTTCGATGAGCTTCTCTTGCGTAGATGCCCGATGAACTTTGACAATCTTTTTTATCTTTTCCCGATGCCGTTCCATCCCTTTTTCAGCGGGTGTGATGAAGGTTTTGAAGCCCAGTAGTTGTTTCATGGTATTCAGGCCGCTTTGGTATTTCCCTACCGGGTATTGCCTGACGGTGAACCCAAGAAAGTCAAAGCCTACGTTTCCTTCGTGTTCGTAAAGGGTGTGCGTGAGCCTTGTTTTACTGGCCTTTAGTTCCAATCCCATGTGCGTTAACCATTCCCCTATCAGTCGTTGGCATTCCTGAACTACGGTTAGGTCTTCGTGCAAGATCACGAAATCGTCCGCGTAGCGGATGAAATGCGCGGGCTTGGTGTAGCCTATTCGTTTTCCATTCTTCCAGACTTCCTTTTTGGGATAAGCATTTCTGATGTATTGTTCCATTCCGTGTAGGGCAATATTAGCCAGCAGGGGGGAGATAACTCCTCCCTGTGGTGTGCCTTCCGAGGTTGGGAACAGTGTTCCACCATCCATTACGCCTGATTTTAGCCAGCCTTTAAGTAAGCGGTTAATCGTCGGATAGGTGTTCAGTTTGCTCAATAGGGCTTGGTGGTCAATGCGGTCAAAGCATTTAGCTATATCAGCATCCAATACGTATTTGGATTGGCGACTGATACAACCAAAGATGGCCGCTATCGCATCGTGGGCGGAACGCCCCGGTCTAAAACCATAGCTGTTCGCTTCAAATCGGGCTTCCCATTCCGGTTCCAATACTTGTTTGGTTAGGGCTTGCAAGGCTCGATCTTTCATCGTCGGTATTCCTAACGGGCGTTTCTCCTCCGAACCGGGTTTGGGTATCCAAACTCGGCGGGTGGGTTGCGCCTTTTGGGTGGGAGTAAGTTCGGCTACCAGTTGTAAGCGTTCGACGGGAGCGAGGTCTTTAACGCCATCTACTCCCGCTGTTTTCTTGCCCTGATTATCCTGCGTTACCCTGCGTACCGATAAGCATTTGGCTGACCATGACCTCATCAGCGTCTTTTGGAGTTGCCTAACCGTTCTTCCATCGCCACGCTGTGAGGCTTTGAATATGCGCTTTTGCAGCTTGAAAACACTGCGTTCCAGCTTGCGCCAGGGCAGGTCTTTCCATTCCATCATCGTATTGTCCATACGTGCTTTAGACATTTTGACTGCTACGGCTCCGGCCGCCCGGTTGTCCCTATTCAATCCATTACATCGTGCCTACGTCAGCATATCTCAGGCGTTACCCTGAGCATTGGCTTTTTAGGCAATCTTTCCACTCTGTGGCATCCGGTTGGCACCTACTCAGCTTGCTTAGGGCTGAGAACCACAGATGGTTACTTCGTTCCTGATAATCGTTGTTCGAGTCGTTAGAATGATGCTCTCTGCCGGGTTTAGTGGGTGTGCAAGTTGGTCTGGGAAGTAGCAGCCAACCCCTTATCCTTTGCCTTTTGGCTACAGCCTGTTAACCTACCGGTCCGCCGTTGCGGTTGGCTGTTTACCGGGTGACGACAGTTCAACCACATCTTCGCTTTCGCTATTCATAGACTCCTGCTCGACGGGGTTCGCCGTTAGGTTCGCCGTTACCGCCTTTCCCCCCCGCTTTACGGATTGATGACCAATCGCTACCGTAGGGGTGGTGCTTTTACCCCTGCACCGGGGAGAGGGACTTACACCCTCACAATTATCAAGTTGTCAAGACCTAATTGTTAGTCAGGTCTTGCCGCCCATCCCTTACTTGCGTAATTTCGGGCGAACGAATCGCACACATCCTCCCCCGCCTGAAGGCTGGGGGATTCCCTTAATAGCGTACAATGTCCTGTACGGAGAACGCGGGGTGGCCCGTGCCACAATATGTTTTTTGCCGCGTTAACATCCCGCAAGTGCAGGGAGCCACATTCGACACATACCCATTCCCTTACTTTCAAGCCGAGCATACCTTTTGGGCCTGTCCGTTCCTTGCAGTCCGAACACATCACGGTTGAAAAACTTTCATTCACTTCTTTGTATTCGACGCCAAGCGAAATCGCTTTATATACAAGCATCAGTTTGAAGTCGGCCCAGCCAGCGTCAGAAACGCTTTTAGCCATGCGTGTTCTCTTTAGTTTGGAACTACTCACGTTGCCCACCACGATATGGTCATATTCGCGTACCAGTCGCGTAGTGGCTTTATGGTTCCAGTCTTTGCGTTTGTTTTTAATCTTAGCGTGTATGGCCGTGACGCGTTTTTTCTTTCGGGCGCGTTGGGCTTTGGCTAACTCCTCCTCAAAGGCTTTAGTTAAATTTTCCCGGCTCAACTCAACGCCATCAGATAGGGTAGCCAGCGTTTTCAACCCCAAATCAACACCACATTCTTTACCCGTTTTAATGCGTCCCTTGTCAGCTTCTTCAATGACCAGATTCACAAACCAATGGCCTTTTGAGTCTTGGGCAAATGAGCCAAAACGAACAATACCTTCAATCGGACGCGATAGCCAGAATTTGACTGTTCGACCACCGTAGGTTATCGTATCGGATTTAATCTTTACGCCCGATGCTTTGAAAGGAATCCAGCCTAACGACCGTTTACGGGAGCGCCAGTTTAGTTTTACCCGCTTGAACTGCTTGCCACATTTGGCGTACTCATCACAAACGGCCTGAATGGTCTGCGAGTGAAGCCCTAACTCTTTGCCGCAACCAGCCGTTAGCTTATGCAGGTCGTAGTTGGAAAACGTCTTTCTGAATTTGGCCCACCGTTCGGTGTTTACCTGATTGCAGTAGTTCCACGTATAATTCACCGAATAGCCCGACTGAGTCAGATGTTTACCTGATGTTGAGTCCTTGATTCTGTATTGATACGTGGTTAAATTCATTAGGCAAATATACCCAAAAGATATATATTTGCAATGTATCTACTGTTATTTTTTATGAATGAACGTTGGAAATCAACCGGACATGCTGTCTATAATTGTTCGTATCACCTCATTTGGTGTCCTAAGTACAGGCGAAAAGTATTAACCAATGGGGTTGATGTTCGACTCAAAGAACTACTGTATGAACAGGCCGAAAAACATGGATGGGAAATCGAAAGCCTTGAAGTGATGCCCGACCATGTACACGTTTTTATTCGAGTTACACCCAACGATGCACCTGTATATGTTGTGAGCCAACTCAAAGGATATACGTCGTTCATACTCCGAAATGAATTTACGTGGCTAAAGTCAAAATTGCCTACCCTGTGGACTCGTTCGTACTACGTTGAAAGTATAGGCCATATCTCAGAGGAGACAATCAAACGCTACATAGAAGAGCAAAAGACCAAGTAGAACTGTTGATAGACCTTATGCTACGCATGATTCAATTCCTCCCCGGCCTAAAGGCGCGGGGCTTTCTTGAATCTTTCTCGTAACACAGTAGCCGGGAAAGCCCATGCTTCGAGTTGCTGCCAGGTTGAGTTGAATTTAACCAGCGTTGTCCACCGATTATCGCGGCCTTCGGCCGACGATTTATTCGAATAGTTGGCAAAGGCAACCCACCAGTAACCCTGATAAAAGTCGGCCCAGGTTATGGAACCGGGAAACAGGCCAAAGCTATGATTACCAATAGGCTGAAGCGTTCGGGTATCGAAAATCTCGATAGAACTCGCCATCGGCACATCGGGGTAATTGGAGTGTGTACAGTAAAGTTTCCTGCCAATGACTACGCCACTATTCATGTGCTTCAGCAATCCCGTTGTATCACGCCAGGCCGCCACTTGTTTCCCGTCCGATTTGGTATGCTTCGTCAGCGAATGATTGTTGATAACGTAAAAATGCGTTGGATCAACCGCTACGCCCTGCTGAACTTCCTTCAGTTGAAATCGTCGGATTTCGGTAGCCTTTTGAGCCTGACTGCCTATCGGAAAAAGCAAAAACAGCAACAGAATGGCAGTCGTCAGTAATAAGTACAATCGCATGATTTTCAAATTTCTATGTAAGGAGCGTAAGTTACGGGGATACCGTTATTTTTCAGGAAAGGAGCCAGACGTTTGTTGTCGCCAACTGGGGTGGGGGTAGTATAGTCAGAAATTTATCTTTACGTTTCAGTCAAAAGAATTAGTGGCGACCTCAACATATAGCATCAAAAAATAGTCTCTTATTGTCTGTATCGTGGAAAACTCACGTCGAAAATTCATCAAACAAAGTGCGTCTGCGGCCACCTTATCGATGGGCGGACTAACTGCCGTTACCAATCCGGTTCAGGAAATAGTACGAACAAACGCGCTATTGAAAGAAGCCGATTTGCAAATGGGTCTGGCTTATTTCTGGGGTTTCGAGCCGCAGAAAATGAAG
>JANXVQ010000285.1 GCA_025351545.1 Spirosoma sp. | reverse complement strand
GGCCCCAATCAGGTTAGCACCCGACGAAATACCGACGGCCACACCCAATTGCAACGCTAGTTTTTGCGCCACCAAAATGGAATCCCCGTCGTTGGCCTGCACCACCCGATCCAATTCGTCCAGTTTCAAAATGTCTGGTATAAACTCGTCAAAAAGCCCTTGAATTCGGTGTGATCCGGTTTTATGGCCTACAGATAAAGTTGGCGACTCGGCGGGTTCGAGCGGGTGAATGCGAATGTCAGGTTTGCGGGATTTGAGGTAACGACCTACACCCATTACCGTTCCACCAGTGCCGACTCCGGCTACGAAAGCATCGGGCGTAATATCCACGCTCTGGAGTTGTAGCCAGATTTCTTTGCCTGTTGTCAGTCGGTGGGCTTCAGCATTGTATTTGTTGGCGAATTGACGGGGCAGGAAAACGTGCGGATCGCTGGCCGCCAACTCTTCCGACCGTTGAATTGCGCCCATAAAACCACCTTCTTCCTTCGTAAACAAAACAATATCAGCACCCAAACTACGAATAATATCGATGCGTTCCTGGCTGATACCGGCGGGCATAATAATGGTAACGGGGTGACCCAAAGCCCGACCAACCGCCGAAAAAGAAATGCCCGAACTGCCGCTGGTTGCTTCTACAATGCGGTCTCCCGGCTGAATACGGCCTTCCCGATAGGCTTGATGCAGCACATGGAGCGCCATCCGATCCTTCATACTACCCGTCAGATTGTAGTGTTCACATTTCACATAAAGCGAACGGGGCTGGCCCTGGTAGGTGTAGAATAATTCCAGCATCGGCGTGTTGCCAACCAAATGCCAGAGGTGTTCAAATTTTTCCTGAACAGCCGGTCTAAGGACGGTTTCGGTTATTGAAGGCATGTGAGGGCTAGTACTTGTTTAATAAGCATTTTTTGCGGTCGATTGTAAAATCTAAAACTAAAGATAATTCGGTGAGTTCGCTTATCAATAATAGAAAAACGGCCAGTTCTTCGCAAATCTGGCCGTTGGTATGGACTTAGAATTAGATTCTAAGTAGACAATGAGTTAGAGGAAGCGTGGGTGGCCCTGGTAGTTGATCGGGACATTGAATGTACCTTCAGTAAGGATACGCTTTATGCCTTTGGCGATGTAGGCCGTTAAGTAAATCAGGAAGATAGCTTACTCTCAAATTTTATAACTAATGCAGCCGTAAAGCGACTACAGGCGCAACTACATAGAAGGTAGGGGGAAACCTGACTGGGCCTGGTGTTCTCGTTGCCGCGTCGATATGTTCAGAACACACCATAAAAAAACAGCCCGATAGCTGTTAGGCATATCGGGCTGTGGGTCATTTTGAATAAACTCTAGAACTGGGCCTGATGAATCATCTACGGCTTGGGCTCTCCTTTTGACGCACTTCCATTGGCGGCAGCCAATGAGTTGATCCAGGCGGCAATTTTCAGCGCGTCGGCTTTTGGGACCTGCGGCATCGGTGGCATTTCGGTGGCGTAGTCGGGCCAGTTGTGCGGCTTTGGGCTGTAAATCAACTCCACAATCTGGTCGTTCGTGTATTTGCGTTTGGCAACGTCCGAAAAGGCTGGACCAACCTGCCGCTTGTTGGCTTGATGGCAAGCGGAACAAGTGTGACGAGTAAGTAGCCCTTTCACCTCTTCATAAGTTGGCGCTTTGGCCATCGTTACGGCCTGACCTTCTACTAACTTCGGTTTGCCGCCGGTAACAAGTTTCGCCCCCGTCTTAACCGGAACTACTTTTTTGCCCGGTTCAGTAGCTGTAGTAGCCGGAGTTTCTGGTACAGTTGCCGAGTTTTTAGTGCTAACGTCACTCATGGCTAATTTCTCACCATCAGGAATATTGTTCAGCGTGTAATACGCAATCGGATGAACGAGTGAGTACGACGCTTCTGCTCCGCGAACGCCATCCAATGTTAGTTGATGGATGTAATATTTGCGTAAGTCGCTTACAATCAATCGGGCTTTCAGGCCGTCGGCCGACACTTTCACACCTTTAAGTGGCAACGCTTCTTTATAAATGGTTGGGCTGCCATAAACAGCGTGGTATTTATAAAGAAAACTTTCGACCCGATAAGACGCTAAATCCTCAGCCGATTTCCGGTCGACAGGTTTTGTGAATTCAACCTCAAAACCATCGGGCATAGCTTTTACGGTGCGAATTTCAAAGGGGACGGCGCCATTCCAGACTAACCGCTGTAATCCTTCGTTGGCTTCTCCGGCCGATCCCCAACCACGGTTGGTTTCGCCTACGAATAGTGAACCGTCTTTCGCGAACGCCATCCGCAATACACCCGATTTAAACCCGTTCCGAAATTCGACAGCTCCCCCCTGATATTCGCCGTTGACTTTTTCCATAAACACCCGCGAGATCTTACTCATACCCTGATCGCCAACGAGCAACTGGCCCGAAAACGGACCGAACGCACCCTGTGGAATCTCCAGAATTTCGGAGTTCGAAATGCCCAGAATACCGTGCGGCAACCAAACGGCAGGCGTCTGAATATCCACATTCGGAAACTGCTCTTTCATCGCATAGAGCAGGTTGGGCGTTTCGTTGATTACGTTTTCTGGTTTGATGGCCCGACCGTTTTCGTCCCGGCGACGCCGTTCGTCAACTTTAGCATCAAACTGTTCGGTAGTGAGTTTAACCGGCGAGTTGGCCATACCTGTCCAGCGTAAACCGGCCGGGTGGCCTACAAAAGCCCCTTTCTTGACATGGACAACACCGCCTGAACCCATCCAGTCGCCCTGATTATCGGCATAAAAGAGCTCACCATCAAAGATACCCAGTCCGCACGGCGAACGCATACCCGTTGCCCAGGGCTGCATCGTACCGTTTTCGCTGATTTTCATTGTCCAGCCCCTCCAGGGAACCCGGCTTTCGCCCC
>JANXVQ010000272.1 GCA_025351545.1 Spirosoma sp. | reverse complement strand
GTGACTCGATAAATCGAATCACGATGTTTATAGCTTTAAATAGTGCTAACCTATGATGTCAATACGTCAAAGAACTGTCTCTCTTTCGAGATTGAGGCTAACCGCTGTTAGCCTTTCTTATATTTCGGAGTGCAAAGGTACAACACTCTATTTGTTTTGTCAAGGAAAAGTTGAAAAATATTTTTGTCAACTTCTTACTGGTCCCATTATTAACTTATTGATAGAAAGCCAATTACAATACTTTGTTTGTTGTCTTTCTCTGTTTGGGAGTGCAAAATTAGGCCATTTTATTTCCTTAAGCAAACCTTATTTAAAACTTTTTTAAAATAATTATTCGGCTTCCAGAAATGGGTATTCAAAAGTCGTAGGGGAGACGTAGGTTTCCTTTATAGTACGTGCTGATACCCAACGATATAGGTTTAAAGCAGACCCCGCTTTATCATTTGTACCTGAAGCTCTTGCTCCACCAAAAGGTTGTTGGCCAACTACGGCACCCGTCGGTTTATCGTTGATATAAAAGTTACCAGCCGCATTTTGAAGGGTGTGAGCGACATGCTCAATCACATATCTGTCCTTGGCAAATATTGATCCTGTCAGTGCATACGGTGAATTAGTATTCACGATCTGGAGCATATTTTCAAACTCCGATGGTTCATAAACATAGATAGAAAGGACAGGTCCGAAAATTTCTTCACACATTGTGCGATAGTTTGGGTCTTTTACCAGCAAAATTGTTGGCTCAATAAAATATCCGGTTGTGCCATCATAGTTCCCCCCTGCTACGATCTCAACGATATCGCTTTGTTTGGCATCGTCAATGTAAGCGGTAATTTTTTTAAACGCTTTTTCGTCGATAACAGCGTTAATGAAGTTGGTAAAATCTTCCGTTACTCCCATCTTCATCTTACTTAAAAACTCTTTCATCCTTGCTTCTACCGCGGGCCACAGCGTCGACGGTACATAGGCACGAGAGGCTGCAGAACATTTTTGTCCCTGGTATTCAAAAGCTCCTCGAACTAATCCTGTAGCTACTTCGTCGGTATTTGCTGATTCATGAACAACAACGAAATCCTTTCCGCCTGTTTCGCCCACTATTCGTGGATACGTTTTGTACTTGTGTATGTTGGCGCCAATCGTTCCCCAGATTTGTTGAAAGACTCCTGTGCTTCCTGTAAAATGGATACCAGCAAAATCTGCATGGTTAAAAATAACCTCCCCAGCCACTGGCCCATCGACATAAATTAAATTGATAACGCCATTCGGTAATCCGGCTTCCTGAAGGACTTGCATGATTACGTTAGCTGATAGAACCTGTGAATAAGCTGGTTTCCAAACGACGGTGTTACCCATTAAAGCCGCTGATGTAGGTAGGTTCCCGGCAATTGCCGTGAAATTGAACGGTGTCAGTGCAAAAACAAACCCTTCGAGCGGACGATATTCCAACCGATTCCAAACGCCCGGTGATGAATTAGGTTGCTGTCTGTATATATCTGTAGCGTAATGAACATTGAAACGCAGAAAATCAATTAACTCGCAAGCGGAGTCAATTTCTGCCTGATACGCATTTTTTGATTGCCCCAGCATAGTGGCTGCGTTGATTCGAGCGCGATACGGTCCCGCAATCAGATCGGCAGCTTTTAGAAAAATGCTGGCTCGGTGTTCCCATGACAAATTTGCCCAAGCCTCTTTCGCAGCTAAGGCAGCCTGTATAGCTTCTTCGACATGTTGAGCGTCTCCTTCGTAAAAATACCCTATTGTATGCTGATGATCGTGCGGTGGGGCAATACGTAATTTACGGTCGGTGCGTACCTCTTTATCCCCAATATACATAGGAATATCAGTTTCCTGGAAGCGAAAATCCTGTAATGCTTTTTTAACGGCTTCACGTTCCGGAGAACCTGGCCGATATTCTTTTACCGGTTCATTCGCCGGCGTTGGTACGTTGAATAGTCCGAATGACATAATGAAGTGTTGGAATTTCTACAAATTTACTGATTGCCCTACTTATCCACTAATCAACAATAGTTTTCCACATTTTGGTTATTCACTTTCAGTTCATTGGGCTGATTTACCGTACTTTGTTATCTTATTTTAATTTGCTTATGCGTTTTTATAGCACAAA
>JANXVQ010000243.1 GCA_025351545.1 Spirosoma sp. | reverse complement strand
GAGGTTTTCGACCTCTTGCGGCATTGGTCCGAATCGGTCGAGCACTTCCTGTCGAAATGCCTGCACCTCTTCATTGTTGTGCAGACTGTCCAGGCGAGTATATAACGCCAGTCGTTCCGATATATTGGAAACATATCGTTCGGGAATAACTACCTGTAAATCAGTTTCGATTACTGTGTCGGGTAACGTCAATTTCAGGTCGCCGGGTTTGGTCTCAAACAGGTCTTTAAATTCACTTTCCCGCAGTTCCTGAACGGCCTCATCGAGCACTTTATGATAAATTTCGAAGCCAAGATCATTGACGAAACCACTTTGTTCCGAACCAAGCAGATTCCCGGCACCCCGAATGTCTAGATCGCGCATGGCAATTTTGAAGCCTTCGCCAAGGTCAGAAAAATCTTCCAGGGTCTGGAGTCGTTTACGCGCATCTGCCGTCAAAACCGAGGGCGGGGGCGTTAATAAATAGCAGTACGCTTTTCGGTTCGACCGCCCTACCCTACCACGCATTTGATGCAGGTCTGACAAACCAAAATAATGGGCGTTATTAATCAGAATCGTGTTGGCATTTGGTATATCCAAACCCGATTCAATGATGTTGGTTGAGATCAATACATCGTAGTCCCCTTCAATAAAGCGAGTCATCATTCGCTCCAGCCGGTCGCCTTCCATTTGCCCGTGGGCCACACCAATGCGGGCTTCCGGCACCAAACGCATAATCAAATTGCCAATAGATTCAATGTCGTTGATGCGGTTGTGAACAAAAAATACTTGTCCTCCCCGCCGAATTTCAGCACTAACAGCATCCCGAATGGTCGCTTCGTTAAACGGATGCACTTCTGTTGTAACGGGCTGGCGGTTGGGTGGTGGCGTTGCAATGACTGATAAATCGCGCGCACCCATGAGTGAAAAATGCAATGTGCGCGGTATAGGCGTAGCCGTGAGTGTAAGTACATCCACTTCTACACGCATTTCTTTTAATCGGTCTTTTGTTTTTACGCCAAATTTCTGCTCCTCGTCAATTACCAAGAGACCTAAATCCTTGAATTTGATGTCTTTATTAACAATCCGGTGTGTACCAATCAAAATACCTATTTCGCCTGACGATACGCCTTTTAGTGTTTCCTTAATCTGTGCTGCTGATCGAAAACGGTTTATGTAGTCGATTTTAACGGGAAAATCGGCCATACGTTCCGTAAACGTTTTGAAGTGTTGCATAGCCAGGATAGTCGTTGGGACAAGCACCGCCACTTGCTTGTTATCCGTTACGGCTTTAAAAGCGGCCCGAATAGCGATCTCTGTTTTCCCAAATCCTACATCGCCACAGATCAACCGATCCATTGGGTGCGGCCGTTCCATATCATCTTTTACATCGTTGGTGGCTTTAGCCTGATCGGGCGTATCCTCGTAAATAAATGACGATTCAAGTTCGACTTGCAGAAAACTGTCGCGGCTGTAGGCAAACCCCGGTGCGGTTCGACGCTTTGCATAAAGCGCAATCAACTCACGGGCAATATCTTTTACCTGCTTCCTGACGCGGGATTTTTTCTGCTCCCACTCCTGCGAACCAAGCTTACTCATCGTTGGCGGTCCGCCTTCTCTGCCGCTGTACTTCGCGATCTTGTGCAAGCTGTGAATGCTAACCAGCAGAATGTCGTTATCGCGGTAAATGAGCCGGATGGCTTCCTGCTCATTACCAGCATGATCTACCTTCTCTAAACCGGCAAACCGACCAATCCCGTAATCAACATGTGTGACATAATCTCCCGGTTGTAGCGTTTTTAACTCGCGAAGTGTTAACGCTTTTGACTTCGAAAATTTATCCTGAACCCGGTATTTATAATACCGATCAAAAATCTGGTGATCCGTGAAGCAGGCGATTTTCAGGGCTTCGTCCATGAAGCCCTCCCGGAGGCCAATGTTCATTGGTTGAAATTTGACGAATGGGTCAAGTTCCTCGAAAATTACCCGCAGTCGGTCGAGTTGTTTAAAGGATTCACCTGCAATAATATTGGTAAACCCTTTTGCCTGATTCTCGCCCAGCGTATCGACCAACCGTTTAAAATCTTTGTTGAATGACGGTTGTGGTTTAGAGTTGTATTGCTGGCGACCGTCAGTTTTGAAGTAAAATTTACGGCCAAACTCAACTGTCCGGAATCGTTTTAGCTCATTTAAAAACGTTCGGCGGGTCTCAAATAAGGCATTCGGGTCTGACACTACTTGAATTCCCCCACTTGTTGCCAATACGGAAGCGAAGCTCTGCTCAACTTTTTCGTAGCACTTTTCGATCATTTCCAGCGTAAACTCAACATCTTTTGCCCAGATGGTTGTAGCTTCCGGAAGAAAGTCGAAAAATGGTTCACGGGTTTCTTCGATAAGTTTAGTTTGAATGTTTGGAATGATATTGACAAATTCAACCGGATCGGTCGAAAGCTGTGATTCGGGGTTGAATTTTCGGATGCTTTCGACTTCATCGTCGAACATATCAATTCGAAACGGGAACTCACTAGCGAACGAGAAGACATCAATAATTCCTCCACGTACTGAAAATTGACCCGCTTCATAGACAAAATCAGTTTTCTCAAATTCGTAGGTTTGAAGTAATTCTGACACAAAATTTGTATCCAGTTTCTCCCCTACCCGAATCGTCAATGTGTTGGCCTGCAACGATCGCTTATTAATTACTTTCTCCGACAGTGCTTCAGGATAAGTTACCATCAGAAGCCCGTTTTTGGGCGCCGGATTGAGTTTGTTCAGGACTTCGGCCCGCATCAGCACGTTTGCATTTTCAATTTCTTCGTACTGATACGGCTTCTTATAGGACATAGGAAACAGCAAAACTTCGCGTCCCAACAAATTTTGCAAATCGTTAAAAAAGTAAGCTGCTTCATCACGGTCGGTCAGAATGTAAAGGTGATTACCCCCAACTGACTGAAAAATGGTTGATGCTACGACAGCATCTAAACTACCAGCCAATCCTTTAATTTGCAGCCGTTGTGGTTCGCCGGATGGCTTTCGGCTAAACGGTTCGGTTAGCAGTTTTATAAAACTATCATCGGCGTAGAGACCGAGTAATTCATTTGGTTTCAAGCGAGAGTCAGATTGTATGTCAAACA
This sequence comes from Spirosoma sp., assembly GCA_025351545.1. Classification (GTDB taxonomy): domain Bacteria; phylum Bacteroidota; class Bacteroidia; order Cytophagales; family Spirosomataceae; genus Spirosoma. Next base: position 127 of record JANXVQ010000243.1, on the reverse strand, counting down.
CGAAAAGCCGCTGGATGGATATTCCGGCGGCACAGTACACTAACAGTAGGTTTTGAAAAATTGTTGCGTCAATTCATTAATTCAACTCCGATATCAGCGCGTAATCAATACTCTCCTTTTCCAGCAT
>JANXVQ010000225.1 GCA_025351545.1 Spirosoma sp. | reverse complement strand
TCTAAGGTTGTTACACAGAGATTTATGGAGAATCACTGAGATTCACGGAGAGAAAAATTGGAGAAGCGCCTGAGTCCTTCGCGCAACATTTTGACGTTAAAATTAATCAGTAGACCCAACGGAAAATTGCCGAGACAGAGATAGGTTAGAATTTGAGCGAAATGAACATTCGTAACTCTAAGGTCAAATATACCTCAATTCACTTTATAGTTACAAATGATGTAGGATTTTCCTCTGTGTAGCTCTGTGATTCTCCGTGCATCTCTGTGAAATAAAATTTATACAGCGTCCGATAAACTCGTAAACGTAAAGTCCCGAATTTTCATCGGCGGTATTAAATTGCCACCTGCCCGAACGGGTTTGCCCAGTGCTTCGAGGTTGTTGAGCATAATGACCGGGCTTTCGTTGAACCGGAAGTTCTTCACTGGAAACTTAATCTGGCCATTTTCGATGTAGAACGTACCATCACGAGTCAGGCCGGTATACAATTGCGTTTGTGGATCAACGGCACGGATGTACCAAAAGCGCGTTACTAAAATGCCTTTATCCGTACTTTTAATAAGATCGGCCAGGGATTGCGTACCACCCAGCATAATGAAACCGCCAGGAGCCGGAATCGGATTAACTCCCTTTTTGTCAGCCCAATAGCGTGAGTAGTACATATTCTTAACAACGCCATTCTCAATCCATGTTCTTTTTTCTTGTGGTAAGCCATCGCCACCTCCTCCGCCGAAACGGCCACCACCTCCGCCACCGCCACCTCCTCCGCCAAATGGCGATAGAGGCAATTCTGCATTCATAGGATCGGAGATGAACGTAACCCGTTCATCAAAGAGTTTTTCGTTAAGACGGGTGCCTCCTCCTTTCTTACTCAGAAAGCTCCGGCCTTCATCGGCCGAGCGGGCATCCATGCTGCGCATCATATTTTGCAGTAGTTCGACAGCCGCTGTTGGTTCCAGAATGACCGTGTACTTTCCTGGTTCTAAGGCTCTTGCGGTCGCCGATGCCAATGCTTTTCCCATAGCTATCTCGGTAGATGCTTTGGTATTAAGTTTGCTGACGTCGTTAACGTCGGGGTTGGCATAACCAGAACCTAACCCATCAGCCGTACGAACTGTAATCGAAAAGTCAACAGTAGTCGCCCGGTTATAGCCAAATAAGCCCTTGCTATTACCGATGGCCGTGAAACCAGTCGTATCTTCCATATACCCGGCTGCCGTGAGGTTCTTCTGACGGCAGGGATCAAGGCTTTCAAATGCAGCTTTAGCCCGAAACTCAGGGTCGATCTTGGCTGTATTTTCCGAGTATGTGCTGGTCTCTAAATAGATTTGTGGACCCAGCATGGGCATGTATTCAGGGTTTTCGGGGGCTAACTGAGCAATTTCTTCTGCCCGTCGAACGGTCTTTTCGAGTGATGCCTCGTCAAACTCGTTAATGGTTGCCGTCCCGGAGCGCTTGCCAAAAACGGACGTTATAGCCAGTGCGAGATTATCAGATTCGCCACTGGTCGAAACCGAATTGCGGGCGTATCTAATATTCCCTGTTCGACCACCCGACAGGCTCACGCTCATTTCATCGGACTTTGAGTAGGCCAGGACTTTATCAACTATCTTCTTTGCTTGTTCTTTGGTTAAGATTGCCATTTGTATAGTTTTCGTTTGTGATGTCGGGCCGGGTGGCCGACCGTCCGCGGCTGCGGTGCCATCTCAAACCCGACACGTTTATTGATGACGCGAAAGTATCGGGTTTGGGAGCCCGCCCTATGACACGTTTAAATCTTTCGTCCTGTGTTGATTACGTTAACGCCATTAAACCGAGTTGTTGCGCTCCCGTGCGAAACGGCACTGATTTGCGATGGCTGGCCTTTGCCATCGAAGAACGAACCGAACGTGCGGTAATCATCCTGATCGCAAAGTTGGGCGCAAGAGTTCCAGAACTCCTGTGTGTTAGACTGATAAGCCACATCGTCGAGCATACCAACGATTTCGCCGTTCTTGATTTCGTAGAACAACTGCCCGCCGAACTGAAAGTTATAGCGTTGCTGATCAATAGAATATGACCCCCGACCGATGATATAAATGCCCTTTTCTACGCCCTTTATCATATCGAAAACAGAGCGTTTTTCTGTGCCTGCTTTTAACGATACATTCGGCATTCGCTGAAACTGTACGGAATCCCAATTGTCGGCATAGCAGCAGCCATTCGATTCTTTTTCGCCCAGAATAGCCACTTGATCACGAATAGCCTGATAGTTTACCAGAATGCCATCTTTAATCAAATCCCATTGTTTGCAGGGAACACCCTCATCGTCGTAGCCGACTGTACCGAGTGTGTAGGGTTGTGTTTTATCGGCTACAATGTTGACCATCTTGCTGCCGTAATTAAATGTCTTGGTTTTCCACTTGTCAAGGGTGGCAAAACTGGTTCCGGCATAGTTGGCTTCGTAACCCAAAACCCGGTCGAGTTCGGTGGGGTGTCCAACCGATTCGTGGATCGTTAAGCCGAGGTGATTTGGGTCAAGAACAAGGTCGTATTTGCCCGCTTGTACCGTTTTGGCTGTTAGTTTTTCCTTGGCCTGTTTGGCCCCCAGAATGGCATCTTCAACCATGTCGTAGGAGTTTCTATAGCCGACTAACCCGTTGGGCGCTTTGATTTTTTCGGATTCTAGCCCGTCCAGATACTCATAACCCATGCCCATTGGCGAGCTGAGTGCATCGCGGGTTTTAAACTTGCCCACTGCCCGGTCAACCGCTGATACCGTAAACGTTGGCCAAATGCGATGCACATCCTGATCAATGTACGAACCGTCGGTTGAGGCAAAATACTTCTGTTCGTTTACGAAAAACAGGTTTGATGTAACGAAAGCCGCG
>JANXVQ010000209.1 GCA_025351545.1 Spirosoma sp. | reverse complement strand
GCGCAGGATATTCAAACGCGAACGAGTAAACCGGCCTTCACCAATGCGGGACAGGTGTCAATTCTTATAAGGCAGGCGACCGACAAAGCCAAAGCCAGTTTATTACAGCTCGACAATTTGCCCATTGCACTCAATGTGGGGGCTATTACGGTAGCACTTGCCTCGTATACTGCCCACGCGAACTTTCGGGGCATTGAAATCGCCCTGCGCGAATTAGAGGAACTGTCTAGGTATTAAACAGGCAAAAAACTTTGACAAAGCTGATACTAAAGCCCATTGATCATCAGCGCTATCAGCTTTGTCAAAGTTCAGTTTTATTCTGCGTGACTACTCAAACGAGCGCAGGTAAACGAGATTTCCAACCCGTTTCCTATCTCTGTTCTTCACTTACGCCTTCCCTGTTTTACAAAATTAATCCGGATGGCGATTTCACTCCCACCAGTTCAATATCAAATGTCAAATCCTGTCCGGCCAATGGATGGTTGGCATCGAGGGTAACATTTGTGTCGGTCAAGGTGCGAATAATAACCGGAATAGGACGGGGATTTCCGTCTTCGTGCATATTGAGGGTCATACCTAGTTCGAGCGGAATATCACCGGGGATTTCCGAACGCTCCAGCGTAAAGATCATATCTTCGTTGGCTAGTCCGTAAGCGTCTCCTACTGGAATATTGATAGTTTTTTTTTCCCCCTGGTTCATTCCAGTCACACCATCATCGAACCCTTTAATAACCTGACCACTGCCAACAGTGAACTCCAGGGGAGTGCGGCCTTCTGAGGAATCGAATATGGTTCCATCGCTCAGAGTTCCGGTATAATGCACCTGAACGGTATCGCCAGATTTTGCTTGTGCCATGTTGCTATGTGGTTTGTAGTAGAATCGTCGCTGCAAAAATACCGGAACTTCCGGAAAAGGTTGAGCTATACGCTAACTTTTGACCAACTATCTACCAGGGCCAAAAGTTCAAACGGCATGCACCGAATGTTGGTATACCAAACGGTATGATACTAAACAGTTGCGGGGTATAGCTCGTAAGCCATACCCCGCAACTGTCTACCAATCAACAATATAGTTATTGATTTATGGCGTTCATAAACTTAATACCGGCTAACGACATCAGGGGTTAAATGGCTTTGGCTTTATCATTTTTAAAGACAAAATAAACGTCGTGAATCCCTTCGGTATCGTTAAGGGCCATCTTAACAGAGGGGACAGGACGCCTGAATCGTGCCGCCGGTGGAGCAGCAGCACTGGCAGCGCCAGTGGCACTGGCCGGTGGCGTGGCCGCACCCGATTCCATTTGTGCCATTAGTTTAGCCATATCTACTTCAGGGGCCAGCTCAACATTGGCCAGGCCAATGAGTGGACCAGTCGGCGAATTTAATCGCGCTTCGATTGTGCCCCCCGCACTCCCTTCGCGTCGTTGTGCAGAAGCCCCAAAGTCGAGCTGCTTTATTCCCGTTAGGTCGAGCTTATGGAAACCAATGTACGTATTGGCGTAAGGAATTACGTTCAAGCCTTTTCCCATACCCCGGCCCTTCAATTCAGCGCCGTGTACGACAGGTGCATCCGACGCGTTCATTTGGGGACTGTGCAGCACAATCATATTTTCGGATGTTTGCGTTGGAACGGTTTTGGCACCCCGGTCGGTATAAGCAGCCCGTACCAGCACCGAGCCTTGTCCGTTATCACCTTCGGGCAATTTGACGCTATACGTGCCCTTCGTCGGTAGGGTACTAAAGCTTTTCTCATTGACATTCAGAATGTACTTCACAATGATTTCGGCATCAGCTACCGACATGGCCGGGTGGCCGGGCATAGCCACATCACCCCATATGCCTACCCCACCGTTACGAATTTTCTTGACCAACTGATCGGTTGCTCCGGCATTGCCTTTGTACTTAGCCGAGATAGCGGTAAACATTGGACCAACCGATTTGGCATTGACCTGATGGCAAACTTTGCAGTCACTTTTACTGATAAGCGTTTGAGCCACAGCATATTGCGTAGAAGCATCCACACTACGCTGACCCTGAATCACTTCGGCATAATCGAAACCCTCCGATGTGTAGTCAATGCTCATAGCCACCTTTTCGGGCGTAATTTTACCGTTGGTCAAACTACCATCTTCCTTATCGTCTACACTGACAGCATAGCGAATGGGTTGATCAGGAAAGAAAAACGTTTTATTACTGACCAGGTCTACCGCTACAGCAGGCGGCTCATTTCCCGCAATAATCCTCACCGATTTGCTGTTGGAAGCGCCTTTTTCATCCGTCACCGTCAAGGTTGCGGTATAAACGCCTGCCTTATCGAATGTAACCGATGGCTTAGCCACGCTGAATACTTTCGGCGCAGCTCCGGGAGTCGTTACTTTCCATTGGTACTTGAGATTATCGCCATCGTAGTCTTTCGTGCCATCGGCAGAGAGAGTTAATTGCAGGGGAACCATACCGCCCTTTTTACTGGCCGACGCTTCGACAGTTGGCTTGCGATTGCCGCCGTTATACTCAATACGAACGAGCTTGGCATTGTCGCTCTTGCGGAACCAGTTGCTGCCATACTCTAACGTATACAGATCGCCATCGGCCCCAAACTTCATGTCAATCGGCTCAACGGGATGGTAGTTGGGCATTACCCGCTCCATAGATTTATAATTACCCTCGGCATCCATCGTGATGGCCATAATCCAGCCCCGCGAGAAATCGGTAACAATCCACTTGCCTTCGTAGTAAGCAGGCCATGGATGTTTGGCTCCTTTGAAATCAGACTGGTGATAAATCGGTCCGCCCGTAGCCGAACGTGACCCGGCACCAACCAGCGGAAACTCCTCCGAAACGCCGTACGGATAATAAATAAACGACGGAGCAACGGGCGGCAATTCTTTCAATCCAGTATTATTCGGGGAGTCATTGACAGGTTTCCGTGGATCTTTCTTTGCTAACGGCTTCTTGTCGGCATAGTCATATACCGGAAATGCCTGTTCGTTACCAACAAACCAGGGCCAGCCAAAATTGCCCGGCTTGCGGGCCTGATTTAATTCGTCGTAGCCACGGGGACCAATATCCGAATCGGCAGTGGCATCAGGACCAATTTCGCCCCAGTAGATATAGCCCGTTTTGCTATCCATCGAAATGCGCCAGGCGTTTCGATGGCCCATCGAATAAATCTCCGGGCGGGTTTTGGCCATACCCTTCGGAAACAGGTTCCCCGACGGTATCGTGTACGAGCCATCGGCTTCGGGATGGATACGGAGAATTTTACCCCGCAAATCATCTGTGTTTCCGGCGTGCCCCTGATCATCCCAACTGCTGCGGCCGGGTCGTTCATCGGTTTGGGCAGCCTGCTGGTTTCCCGTATTATTGCCAACTGTCAGATACAGATTACCCGCCCGATCCCAGGTCATACCACCGCCCGTATGGCAACACACCTCACGTTGGGTCGGCACTTCGAGCACTCTCTTTTCCGACTTATCGACCAACTTATTATTACGAACTTCCCAACGGGTTAGTACGTGTTTTTTCTCTGTTGGATGCGCATAGTACAGATAGATCCAATGGTTCTGTTCGAAGTTCGGATCAAGACTCAACCCGATCAACCCTTCCTCGGCTTCGGACACTCTCCCTTCCGGCGACGTATATTTTGTGTTTACCGGAATGGTCGCAATCAAATCAACCGTTTTCGTAAGAGGGTCATATTTTTTAAGGCCGCCTTTTCGCTCAACAATATATGCAGTGCCATCTTTAAGCACTTCGAAACTCATTGGTTCGTCGAGGTCATCGGCCACGACAACCGGCGTAAACCGGCTGTCGTCAGGCTTCTGAGATGGCGAATCATCCTGCACCACAAACGACGCCAGGCCAAATACAAGCAGTGTATTCAACGCAATTGACAAGGGCCAGACCAAGCGGTGAGGCCATTTTTCAGGCGTAAAATTCAGTTGTTTCATAGTTGCCCGCTAAGCCAGTAATTTTTTCAAAAAAGTATAACTGGTTGTAATGCTCTCGATGGGTTGAGCCGCCATGTCCTGCTCTACAAAAAAGTACTTCAGGCCCGCCGTTTTAGCAGCTGCAAAGGCGCTTTTAAAGTCCACTACCCCATTGCCTACTTCCGTAATGGTTTTCAGGTCGGATTTGATGTCTTTAATATGCCAGAGCGGGAAACGGCCCGGATGTTCTTCAAATAACTTAACCGGATCTTTACCGGCTTTAACAGCCCAGGCTAAGTCTAACTCCATCTTTACCAGATCTTTATCTGTCTGCGAGAGAATAAGATCATACGGTGTTTTCCCACCCTCAACCGCGTCGAACTCGGTCGCATGGTTGTGATAAGCAAACCCGATACCCGCTTTTTTGCAGGCTTCGCCCGTTTTCTGAAATACCTCGATCGACTTACTGATCTCATCCAGAGTTGACACAGGTGTGCTGGCGCAGATTAAATAAGACAGTCCGCCTTCGCCCGCTTCGTCAACGAGTTGTTGGTAATTATCGCGGAGGTTAAGCATGGGCGGCATTTTGGAAAAATCCATTGCTGGCCGGGCGGGAGCGCCAGTGGCAGCCGGTCCGCCACCAGCGGTTACCGTAGTGCTAGCTGGGGGAGTTGGCCGGGGGCGGAACGGTGCGCCACCGGCATGGTGTGCCCGCCAGGTCATGCCCAGCCCTTCGACTAGTGACTTAAATTCTTTTGCTTTATACCCGTAGTACCCACCCCGTAAACTAAAAGCCGATTCAACTTCTTTGTAGCCTACAGCTGCTACTTTTTCGAGCGTTCCCTTCGGATCGTCGCTCATTGGCCGAAACAACGTGAACAATTGAAGACCGACCGGGCGGGGAGCCATACCGGGAAAGAGAGCATTAGCGTCGGAAAGATGGGGTAATACGAGGCCACCAAGGGTAAGGGCTCCGGCATCGCGAAGAAACGAGCGTCTGGTTGTCATAGGTAATTTTGGAGTTTTAGAAAGACTATAGAGTTGAACGAAATTGTACTATTTTCCGGCGCTGGGTCAATCTGCTCCAGCGGCCAAAACGATGGCACCAGAAACCGAAATTACGTACCCATCGCTACTAAAATTAAGGCTTAATAAGTCAAAGCAACGGTAGTTCGTTCACTCCAAAAAACGCAATAGACCGAAGGCTGAAAAAAATCGGCAGATGGCTCGTTTTAACCGATGAATGGAAATCAACACATGATACAATTACTGATAGAGTCAGCCAATTTCCCAATTGATTATTGGTTAAATATATCAGTTGAAAAAAGACAGTGTTGACTTATTATATATATCGTAATCTTATATATAAATTTACAGTAGTACTATCACAAGCTTGTCTTTACACAGTATGGAATCATCGGCCAATGAGTTCCTGAGGGGAACGCTTAAAACAATTATACTGAAACTGTTGACTGAGCAGAGACCAGCCAGTGACGAACTTTCGGGGGTGAGCTTTACCAGACAAGGTCGAATGTATGGGTATGAAATTACGCAGGCGGTGAAAGAGCGCACAAAGGGTGAGATAACGCTGTCGTTCGGCGCTTTATATCCGGTCCTCCATAAATTGGAGCAGGAAGGTTTATTGACGACAGAAACCGAGGAAGTAGAAGGACGGCTACGTAAATATTATACCTTAACCCCACAGGGAACCCAGGTCGCCGTTCAAAAAGTTTCTGATTTTGAGCGCTTCATGGATACAATGCGCCATCTGTTACAATTGCCTGTCAACCTGGCAACAGGCCATTAAATTGCACTCATTTTACTAGTATAAACAGAGATAGAGTCATGGAAAAACTCAGCCCGCAGCAAATAGCGACGTTGCACAACCACCTGATTCATACCGGCTCAACTGATGCCCTGATTGATGAACTACTCGATCATCTCATCTGCGAGGTGGAATATTACATCTGGATTGGTCTCCCCTTCGAAACGGCCATGAATACCGTTCTGGAACAAGCCAATATCAAAGCCGTTCGGCACCTGCGCGACACGTATCAGATCGAACTGGCCATGACTGACGACCAGCTTAAGCAAGCCAGCATGGACGATATCGTGTTTGAATTCCGGAATAAAGCGTACGGAGCCTATGACCTGCGCAGGGCTTACCCCACTACACTACGCAACGCCTTTATCATGGCTCTCGGGTTGTGCATGATGATGATGGCCATGATGGATAGCCTCAGCCGACACACCTGGTCGTACGCAAGTATGGCGGGCGTAGTGTGGCTGACCGGGCTATGTGGCGTCACATTTGTCGTTGCTAGCTGG
>JANXVQ010000196.1 GCA_025351545.1 Spirosoma sp. | reverse complement strand
GGGTTGCCAGTCCAGCAGGCCAGCCACCACCGCACGATCTGTCCCGTGCCCTTTTCCCGTTGCGCTCAATGATCCGTAGAGGTGAACGTGAATCGTGTCGGCTTGTCGCTGAATTTCCGTAGGCAGATTAGCCAGCCGTTGCCGAAAATCGAAAGCGGCTTTCATAGGGCCAATTGTATGCGAACTTGATGGTCCCGGTCCGACTTTAAACAAATCAAAGACAGACGTAGTGATGGGCGAGGTAGTCATGTTGATGAAGGTGTTTATGGTAGGATAGCGAAAAGATTAACCGCACAGGCGCGGCCCTGTCGTCAACAGCTTCTAAGGTCACCGTGAGCCACTTAAACGGTTAAGTTACTCATTTCTCAACCATTCATTAGCTGTCTGTATCCAAACTTCTAATTTGGTCCAGATAGTCGGGTGGTAACAACAGACGCTGGATTACTGACCGAAGACCAAGGGTATTCAATACCTTATAGACACCAATTGAATAAGTCACGAATGGTCTTCTGGACAAGTTCAGTAACGCCCTAACCTGATCGGGTACAAGCACGCCTTGTACTCGCCGAAGCAGATTATACCGCCAAATTCCCAACTGTTCGCGATAGCGTTGAAACAACTTATCGGTAAATTGACTACGGACTAAATCCCGGTTCAGATGAGCCTCCCGATCTGTTCGCCAGTCGGTATAATTAGTGGGTAGATCGGGAACGTTCATGCCCGCACCCACTTCCCGAAAGGTGCTGAATAGTTCTTCGCGTTCGGGGTTGGTGAGCGGCCGATGGAGGGTTTCGTAGGCGCGTTCGGAGTAGTCGATCAGCATGTAAAGCACATCGCGATAGGCCCAGTCAGGAATCTGATAGCCCCGCTTTTGCTCCACGCCCACATGAATAGCGCCCATACGGGCAATTGTCTGGCGGGCTTTGGCATCCGGTAAAAAGACAATCTCCTGTGCGTAGCGAACCGTCGAAAACAATCGGGCAATGGGGTCTGCCGGTAATTTACCCGTAAAAAAAAGCCAGTCTACCGCTCGATTCAAGGCGAATTCGGCGGCTGAACCAGTAAAAACTAACAAAATTACATCCGCATCGCCCCAAATCTGACGGACAATAGAACCGGGTTTAACGAAATAAGTTGACATGTATAGCGAGGAAATCGGTAGAGACAGTCAGTTTATCATCAAGCTCTTTAGTGGTTTTTAGGTTATTTCCTGATGCCTTTCTAATGACTTTTGACAACTCCTGACGAGCATCTAACAAAACTTACAATGCTAAGACAACGAATTCAACGCGTCGGTTCTTTCGTTTATTTCTTTCGGAATCGTTTGGCGCGGCTGGTTTGGTATCGCCATAGCCGTTATGATGCAGGCGGTTTTCGATAATGCCGTTGCGGACAAGGTAGTTGGTAATGATTTTGGCCCGGTTCTCAGATAGGGCCTGATTGAGTCGTCGGTCGCCAACGTTATCGGTATGGCCAGCAATTTCGATAACCAGTTTCGGCGTCGTTGTCAATGTTTTTACCAGCTTATCTAACTGCGGATATGATTCTGTCCGGAGGACATAGCTACTCTGGTCGAAATACACATTATCCAGTCGAAACGCCTGATTTACCTGCAAGTTCCGAAACACACTATCGGCTTTGGGTTCCTCTTTTTCAAGCCGGACTACATACCCATAATCAGCGCAGGTATCGCAGGAAACGACCATTACCTCCTCGGCTTCATAATAGCCCGGTGCGCTGGCTATAACGTTTAGCGTGTCTGTGCGCGTAAGCACGAAGGCATATGGTTTATCGGGCAGGCTTTTTCCGATAAATTTCTGATTGGCCTGCATGGCCTTGATGGTGAACTGAGTGGGTAATTCGGCTGACGTTTTATCGTCTACCGCCGAAATTGTAAACAGCGTTTTCTGCGTGTTGAGCAGCGCCTGTTTCTGCCCATAAAGATGAGGAAGGATCAGTAAGCTAAAGAATAGAAAGAGGACAGCACGCATTTTGGAGCAATTATTGAGGTCATAATAAGCGTGCTGCAAATAAAATGCCAGATTTGAAATCAGTCTTGTTGTAGCCCTATTTTGGTTGGCAATCCATCAAGGCTAGTTAGATTATTTTCCTGCACATAATCCAGTAGCCCATCTTTGCCTTTCTTCTCGGCCCAATTGAAATGAATATCGCGCTCGCCAACATATTCGAATAAAGGAACGCCAAAGCCGCAGGAGGTTTGCACTAAATCAATATCCGCAACGATGAGCTGACGGGTGCTTGAGTAAAGTTTAAAATGGGGTGAATATATATCCCATTCTGTTGTGTCGGGCAACACGGTAAATCCTTTTCCATACAATCGGAGAATATTGGGTGCACCATCAAACGAACAGAACATGATGGTAATGCGGCCATTTTCAAGCGTATGGGCCGATGTTTCGTTGCCGCTGCTTATCAAGTCCATGTATCCCACTTTGTTGTCAGATGAAATCTGGAAGCAGTCCAGTCCTTTTGGGGATAGGTTAACATGTCCATCGGCACTTAGCGGAGCCGTGCTGACAAAAAACAGGTGTTGCTCTTGTATGAACTCCCGGTGTGCAGGCTTGATGGAATCGTGAAATTTACCCATTATTTTGACAGTGCATTTGATCGTTAACTTTATAATAAAATAACACTCAGGGATCTATTTTTTACTCAAGTTAACGATTCTCTACGCTGTCGCCAGCGTTATAGGAACGGGCAGGCCAAACCCTTCGCGCAGGGCAACGCGGGCCGCATGATACCCACACATGCCATGCACACCACCACCGGGTGGCGTAGACGACGAGCATAGGAAAATGCCCGGTGCCGATGTTTTATAAGGCGACAGACTAATGACCGGTCGGGTATATAACTGGCCAATGTCGAGGATGCCACCGTTAATATCGCCCCCGATGTAGTTGGGGTTATACGTTTCCATTTGCGCCGTATTCATGGTATGACGGGCCAGAATTCGATCGCGGAAACCCGGTGCAAACCGTTCTACCTGCTGTTCTATAATTTCGGTTCGGTCTAGTGTCGAGCCGTTTGGTACGTGGCAATAGGCCCAGGCCGTTTGCTTGCCTTCGGGAACACGAGTCGTATCGAACAGGCTCTGCTGCGCCAGTAATATGTACGGCTTGTCGGGGTGGCTGCCATTGGATGTAGCCTGTTCAGCAGCGGCAATTTCCTCGAACGTGCCTCCAATATGAATCGTCCCTGCTTGCCGACATTCGGGCGCGGTGAAGGGAATTGGCCCATCTAATGCCCAGTCGATTTTAAAGACACCCATCCCGTAACGGTAATGTTCCAACTGCTTTCGGTAAACGGTTGAAAAGCGTTCTCCGGCAATGCTGAGTAATTGTTTCGGCGTAACATCGAACAGTACAACCCGCGTTGATGGAATATCCTGTAGCGACTGCACTAGCCGACCCGTTTCAATTTTTCCGCCAAGGGAGCGGAAATAGGAAGCCAGCGCGTTGGCAATCGACTGCGAACCACCCTTCGGAATAGGCCAGCTATACAGATGTCCGGCGGTCATGAGCACCAGTGCAATAGCCGCTGTGGTCAGATTGCTCAGTGGTTGAATGGCGTGTGCAGCCATGCCTCCCAGCAGACCACGGGCTTCTCTGGTCTTGAAACGCTTCACTAATTGAGTCGCGGGCAACAAAGCATCCAGTCCAAAACTGGCCATATTGATCGGATGCTTCGGGAAACGCAGCGGACCAAGTATGTCGGGTGCCATACCGGGCCAATCGCGCACGATGGGTTCCAGTAGGTTCCGATAGGTTTCTTCATCAACGCCAAGTGATTGGGCTGTCTCCGTTACCGAACGCCTTAGGGCAGCGGCAGTACCCCCATCGAAAGGGTGAGCCGCCAGCACCGGCGGCTCAATAAATTCCAGCCCATGCCCGGCCAGGGGCAAGGTTCGGAAAAAAGGCGAACCAACGGCCAATGGATGAATGGCAGAGCAAACGTCATGTACAAAGCCGGGTTGGGTCAACTCGGCTGAACGAAGCCCCCCGCCAATGGTATCTTTTGCTTCCAGAACCAGCACCGAAAGTCCGGCGCGTTGCATGGTAATGGCCGCGCTGAGTCCGTTTGGGCCAGAGCCAACGACTACAGCATCGAAATCGGTTTTAGCCATTTAGAGGTGCTAGGGTTTAAATAACACATTGCCACCGGCCTTGATTTGCCAGGTGGTGACAGGATTAAAATGATAGCCAATCTCGCTACCTCGCGCATAGACCGATTGGCTTAACGTTGGCTGAATATAACCAGTTTCATCGGTTAACCGGCTCGAGATTTCGGATTCGTCGCCATTCCAGTGCCATAAGTACCAAAAAGCGGTGTGTGCTTTGTCCAGAATTGGGTCCTGAAGTGTACCTCAACCACGCCCGTAAACACTTGGTGCCAAGGTGCAATGCCGATGGAAAGCCAGTAAATTTTTTTGGCCGTCAGATCGCCAAAATTGGTGTTCAGTAAACCTAGCGATGGGTACGGTAGCTGGGTTGGCAAAAGCTTTGTGAAGACAAAGCCAATAATGCCGATACCAGCCCGGTAGCGTAGAACGACCCGTAACCAGTAATAAAGCTCAGCATAATTGGCTCGCTTCTGATCGCGGGATGTTCGGATGATCGTGCCAACCAAAGCGATAAGCGCAACGACTGCCCAGCTGATAAATGTGTCGTTCGGGCCGAAAAAATGAGGAGCATAGCGTGACAAATTGAATAGGTCTCGGTAGTAGAAAGCTCCCCAGTTAATCATAAATAGATCGCGATAAAACGCCCGGTCGAGTGGGACGGCCTGGATCAGGAAATAGATTCCAGTGAAGCGAAATATTATTTTTTCAACTCTTGTTCAGGGAGATAGCGAATAGGAGAACTCAGATTTAGGCAACATGTATGGATTTTTATGTTGAAAATATCTATAGAGTAAATAGTTTATTTATGTGAAATAGCCCTGATTCAACGTAAAGAAAAGCACCTTTGCCAGAAAAAGGTACTGGTAAAGGGGATGGCTAATAGATTCTAAGTAATAGAGCAAAAAACTTTGACAAAGCTGATAACTCTGATAATCAGTGGACTATAGTATCAGCTCTGTCAAAGTTTAATTAAGTCTGTTCGCCTACTTAGCGGGTTCGTTGGGCCGTACTGGCTGTTGGTTAATCACTTTTCGGGTTTTCAAATCAAATTTTTGCCCTTTGCCAAGAAAATAGAATGGGCCGCCGTTACTGTTTTGCCCGGATGGATATTTCGTGCTGTTGGCAATCTGTCCGGCTTCGTAAATTCCTACATACGAGTTGCCGATTACATCGAACGTATTTTGCTGCACCACAATAGCTGTGCTTTCGTCGATAGCGATACCGAGTAGTTCGGGACGGGACTTGATAACATCAATCAGGTCAAACTGGCGATTCCGGCGCAGAAAGTGCTGGTCGATGGTAATGTTATGAATAAAATCGAGCCCCTGCGTATGGTCGCCGACCATAATTGAGTTGCCTTTTGTGTCGCCCCGGACCATAAAGGAGCCCAGAATTGTCGCGCCTGCTGATGTGCCGCCCAGAACGCCACCCCGGCCTAATACGGCATTGAATTCTTTTTGAGCCAGCGTATTTAAGTAAGAATCAGCCAGCCGCCAATGCCGACCGCCAACAAACCAGACACCGGTGGCATTACGCAATGGAGCCACAAACGATTCCTGATTGGCTACTTTTGGGTCGCGGGTGTGCAGGATAGTTATGTTTTTAACGCCCAGACTCAGCAATTTTTCTTTTTCGCGGGGGGCACTGCTGGCCGACGAGTCTTCGCCAGCCGTTGGAATGATTACGATATTGGCATTGGCTGATCCACCGGCCAGTTCAACAAACCGGTTCCAGAGTTCCGGGCCCATAGCGCCCCCGCCAACAATGATCAATGCCCCTTTTTCGGGGCCTACCATTTGAGGTGTTTGTGCATTGATATTACCGGCAATCAGTGCTAAAAAGAGGAGTGGTAAAACGAATTGCTTTTTCATTCAAGTTGTTTTTTTTGAACAGTTGGCGTGTTATTACGCAACCGTACGAAGTTAGTTAATAGCCTTGATTTTGCGTTAAGGCCTTGTCAGCCAATATTTCACTGTTCGGGATTGGTAATACATATTTGCTTACATCAACTATGCTCAAGACCGATGCCACCCGACCTGTGCGAACCATATTGAACCAGCGGTCGGCCCCAAACGGGAACTCAACCTGCCGTTCGCTTTCGATTGCCAGCAGTAGAGCGTCTCTGGTTGCCGCCTGCGATGCGGGCACGCCAGCCCGGTCCCGAATGGCGTTCAGATTGGTGAGGGCAGCCCCCGTTTTACCGAACTGAGTTCGCGCTTCGGCACGGATAAAATACAGTTCGGCAATACGAATAACGTAAGCCGGATCGGTGCCAGGCGGGGTGCGGTAATACAGTTTGCCATACCACAAATTGCCAGGAGGACTTGTTTGAGCAATCAAATCCTTTCGATTTCCGCCCACGTCAGGATCATTGAGCAGGGCTACAAGCTTGTCGCTAGGTGCCCACTCGCGTCGACCGCTAAGTGCAGGCGGTAGCCACCAGTTGTAATGGCCATTTTTGAACGAGTTCGTATAAGCAATCTCAAAGACCGACTCTGTTGTTGCCGTTGCATTACCGGCAAAAAAGGCGCTGTAGGGCTTCGCCAGTTTGTAGCTGGTTGCATCGTCAATGAGTTTGCTGGCATACGTCTCTGCCTGATCCCATTCTTGCCTATACAAATGATAGCGTGCGCGTATGGCCCAGACGGTTTTCCGGGTAACCTTGTTCCGGTTGGTTGTCGTACCTAGCAGGGGTTCCGCAGCCGTCAAGTCTTTCAGCACCTGAGCATACGTTTCGCCTGCACTATTGCGCGTAATTCCGGTATTATCGGACGACGTATGGGTGGGTTTTAGAATCAGTTGCACACCACCCCAACCGCGTACTAAATCGAAATAAGCCAAGGCTCGTAAGGCATACGCTTCGCCCT
>JANXVQ010000124.1 GCA_025351545.1 Spirosoma sp. | reverse complement strand
AGCCTGGAAGCCGAACTGGCCATCGCCCAAACGGTTTATTCCGATTTGTCGCGCCAGTTTGAACAGGCGAAACTAAAAGTGCAGGCCCGAACACCCGTTTTCAAGGTGCTCGAACCCCCAAATGTGCCGCTCAGACGAACCTCGCGAAAGCGAACGATACTTGTGTTGCTCTTTGCTGTGTTCGGGCTGGCGTTGGGAATAATGTACGTGCTGGCCCGGAAAGCTAATCTGGCCGGACAATTACAAGCAATAACCGCTGCTGATTAAGGTTGATTGACCATGAAACTATGCCAAACCATCTTAACGAATCCGACGCTTTGCTAAACGCCCTTCGACAGAAAGAAAAACAAATTGCCGTTATCGGTCTGGGCTACGTGGGCTTGCCGATTGCGCTTGAGTTTGCCCGGCAGTTTCGGGTTGTCGGGTTCGATAGTAACCCCGAACGGGTGGCTATGTTACAACGGGGTGAGGACCCTTCCCGCCAGTTACAACCCGATGCGTTTACGGGTGCCGATATTGTTTTCACAGCTAATCCGGATGACCTTAAAAAAGCTCACTTTTTCGTTGTCGCCGTACCTACACCAGTCGACGATTATAAAGTACCCGATCTGAAGCCGTTACTGCGAGCCTCCGAAACAATAGGCCGTGCGCTAAAAACAGGCGATTATGTGGTTTATGAATCTACGGTTTATCCGGGCTGTACGGAAGATGATTGTTTACCCCTTTTGGAACGGTATTCTGGCTTGACCCTGGGTAATGATTTCAAACTGGGTTACTCGCCGGAACGCGTCAATCCCGGCGATAAAGTCCGAACGCTCCCTGACATTCTCAAAGTAGTTTCTGGTAATGACGCAGAGGCTGCTCGAGCCATTGCCGGAGTATATGGTAGCATTATCCGGGCGGGTATTTATACGGCGCCAAGTATTAAAGTGGCCGAAGCGGCTAAAGTGATCGAAAACGTTCAGCGTGACCTCAATATCTCGCTTATGAACGAGCTGGCCATCATCTTCGACAAGATGGGCATCGACACGCAGGAGGTGATCAAAGCCGCTTCGACAAAATGGAATTTTCTGCCTTTCACGCCAGGTCTGGTTGGTGGCCACTGCATCGGTATTGATCCGTATTACCTGCTTTATAAAGCCCGCCAGCTTGGCTATGAGCCACAAGTGATCAATTCAGGTCGGCGTATCAACGATAGTATGCCCGCTTTTGTGGCCACGAAATTAGTGCAGATGTTATTACACCACGATAAGAATCCGGCCCAGACCAAAGTGCTGATAATGGGCTTGACCTTCAAGGAGAATATTGCCGATATCCGCAATTCAAAAGTAGCTGACTTAGTACGGGAACTGATGAAGTACGCTATAAACGTACATATCGTCGACCCATATGCATCGCCCAATGAGGTCGCTCATGAATACAATATGACCCTCATGGACAAGCCATCCAGTCAATACGATGCCGTGATTGTGGCGGTTGGGCACGATGTATACCGGTCTTTAGATGGATCATATTTTAAATCACTTATGCATAGTTCTCCTATTCTGCTGGATTTGAAGGCGTTATACAGCATACAGAAAGGGGATGGAATTGAATACTGGCGTTTATAAGCTCAACTGGAACAATGAAGATAGTCATTATAGGAAACCGGGAATTTGATTCATTTGAGTATCATCTGAGCGATTCGTTCGGTGTGCTAGGGCATGAGGTTTCACTGATCGACGTTACGGATGTAATGCCCGTCTCGGCTAAATTAAATTATTGGGCATCGCGTTTTATCGCTTCATACGACCGGGCAGTCAGTGTACGATTCGCCAATAAAATTGTCTTGCTGCGTCCTGATCTGGTGCTTGTCGTATACAGAAATTTGCACCCGGTACTGGTCGATCAGGTCAAGGCTCAATTGCCTGGTGTTCCTGTTGTGCAAATTAATCCAGATGCCCTCTCGAACCTTGAAAAGCAGCAGATTATGGCTGCCGATTTCGATTATTACTTCTCCAAAGAACCGTTTATTGTCGATTTTTTGCGGGACAAAGTTGGGGCAAACGCTCATTATTTGCCAGAAGGGTTTAACCAGCGGATTCATCAAAAACCAACAGTCGAGAAAATCGTTGCCGAATGGCTGACCAATATTGATGTGCTGATATTCGGCAATTTGTACGCTTACCGCGCCCGAATGATTGAGCAACTCATACGAGCCGGAATAAATATAGCCATATACGGCACCGAAGGCCCCTATTTTCGTCCGGTGATACAGTCAGCTTTTCGTAAACAATACTTAGCTGGGCCTGAGAAGAACCGGTTGCTTTATGGGGCCAAAATTGTTTTCAATAATTTTCATTATGCCGAAATAACATCGGTCAATCAAAAATACTTTGAAATTAACGGCGTTGGCGCTTTTCAACTGTCTGATTATAAGTCAACTATAGATGAATATACGGATGTTCCGTCCGACCGGGTAACGTATCGGACGATGGATGAAGCTATCGATAAAATCCGGTATTATCTGGCCCATTCCAGAGAGCGGCATGAATTGGCCGCCCGCCAATATACCCACTTTCAGCAACACCACACGGTCGATTTACGAGTAGAGCAACTACTTAATACCGTGTGTGGAAGTTCGTTGACTGCTTATCCAATGACAAAAAATGCTGTCTGGTGAAAAGTTTATTAGCAAGCTTTTTGATCTTTCTGCTGGCCATTCAATTGGCAGAGCCCACAGTTTATGAGGCATTGGCTGTAGCCTTATCATTTTACACATTTCTGGTATTCATTGCGTCCATTGGCGAAACAATTGCGTTGCTGGAGTGCATCAGTTTCATTGCATCGCTGGAAATTTTGCTGGTGCCAGCCATCACCTACTGGCTCTTTCCAGCCTCGATGCCCATTGAATCGTCTGCTTATTTTGCGTATGCCCTGCCCGCTTACACGGCGTTTTATATTGGTATAAACTGGTTTGGCAATCGTCAGCCTGAGCGATCACACTTGTCCTATATTCAGGCTGCGACCGGTTATCTTCAGGATAAAAAACTGGCTGGTATCGTACTGCTGTTCATTGGTTTATCAGGATTTTCGGTCAAAATATTCATACCGGCAGTACCGAATATTATAGGTGCGTTGCCATCTTACTGTCTGTTTATCAGCGTTTTCTATGCTTATTATTCGAAAAGTACATATCGGTTTATGAGTATCGGTATGGCAGGGGCTGTTCTGCTTGCCTATACTGTCTGGGCCGGTATGTTTGGCGATCTGTTTTTCTGGGTTATGCTGGTGACTATTTTCATTGCCGCCGGTAGACCTGATCCGTTAACAACTCGCCTGAAAACCATCGCCACTGTTTTTGCTTTTGCATTTTTACTGTTGATTCAGTCCGTTAAAGGCGAATACCGATACCATACATGGGGCTACCAACGGACTGAACGTAGTGGTGATCCAAATCTGATGGTCGACCTGCTTATCGACCGACTTACCCATCCCGGGAAACTGTTGAATACCGATCATGCTTTTCTATCATTCGTCCGCTTCAATCAGGGCATTATGATTGGGAGCGCCATGTCGAAAGTGCCCATGCACGAACCCTACGCCAATGGTAGTGTACTGTTGTCGTTGATTTACCCACTCGTTCCCCGGCTCGTGTGGCCTGATAAACCTAAAACGGGTGGCTACGAAAATATTCGACGGTTTACCAGCCTGCCACAGTCCGAAAATACAAGTATCAACCTGTCACCCTTGGGCGAAGGATATATAAATTTCGGCTATGGCGGTGTATTGTTTTCGCTATTCTATGGCCTGTTGTTAGGTGGGATTTTTTATTGTATTCTGCATTTAGCAAAACGCATTCCTTCAATTATCCTTTGGTTACCAATGCTTTATATTGGTTGCCTGACTATGGAGACAGATCTGTTATCGACCTGGGGTAGCTTCGTTAACAACGCCATTTTTGTTGCATTACTCTTTATCTCTCTGAAGCGCATTGGCATCCAACTCTAACCCACCCACGAATGACCGTTTCATACCTATTTCGCCGTTCTGGCACCGGACATAGTATCGAAGAATTATTCGGTGCTATCCGACGTGAAATCGGGCAGCGTGGAGTAACAACAAAAGCTGTTTACTTGCCGCACATCAGTCAGGGATTACGTCGTGTCTGGCAAAATATATGGTTTTCGAGACAGCAAAATGCCGATATTTTTCACATTACCGGCGATGTTCATTACGTGGTTTTGGCCTTACCCGCATCACGCACGATACTGACGATTCATGATTGTTTCCTGTTGGAGAAGAATCGCTACCGGCCGTTCCGATACGCCCTATTCTGGTTGCTTTGGTATTATTTGCCAATTCGTCGGGCGGGTGTCGTGACCGCTGTTTCGGAGAAAACACGGCAGGAATTACTGCGCTATGTTGGCCGTATAGCCCAAAAGGTGCAGGTGATTCCGAATGGTTATGATCCGGTTTTTAGGTTTAGCTCTAAGTCCTTCGGTCGACACTGTCCAACTTTGCTGCAATTGGGTACGGCCCCCCACAAAAACCTGTCTCGTCTAATTGCGGCTATCGAAGGTGTTCCCTGTACGCTTGTTATTGTTGGGCTCTTAACAACCGAAACGTTAGCCGATCTGCAACAATATCAGATTAAATATCAGCATTACGAAAAGCTGAGTCGGGCCGAAATAGTCCACCTATATGTAGCCTGCGATATTGTCACTTTCGTTTCGATGTACGAAGGATTCGGGATGCCCATTCTGGAAGCCAATGCCGTAGGACGAGTAGTCATCACGTCCGATGTTTCGCCCATGCGTGAGGTGGCCGCTGGAGCCGCGTATCTGGTTGATCCGACTGATGTTGACGCGATTCGGCGAGGTGTTTTACAGTTAATTCAGGATGATGTGTGCCGGAAACGCCTGATTGACAACGGTCTGAGAAATACGCAACAATATACCACCGCTATAGCCGCCGATCGGTACAAAGCGCTGTATGATCAACTTGAACCAGTACACCCGTCAACTCAGTCTGTCTTATGAAGATAGTTATGTCGGCCGACTGGTTTTATCCGGCGCAGACGGGCGGCCCAAGTAACACGATTTACTGGCAGGCGAAAGCCCTGACGAAGGTGGGTTATGACGTTACGGTGGTGGCAACTTCACGGGATTTACCGGCATCTGTGCCGCTCAACTGCTGGCTAACGCTAGACTGCGGACGGGTAATTTATACCAGAAACCCTCATTTTTATTTACCTGTAAAGCATATCTGGTATGGCTGGCAAGCTATCCGCAACGCTGATATTGTCCATATAAACAGCCTGTTTTATCCCGCTTCATTTGTCTGGCTAGCCCTTTGTTGTCTGATAGGTAAACCCGTTGTATGGTCTCCCCACGGCGAACTAAGCCCGGCGGCATTACAATTTCGGCCGCGCCTGAAGCAGTTCTTGCTAGCTATATTCCGA
Source organism: Spirosoma sp. (assembly GCA_025351545.1). Taxonomy (GTDB): domain Bacteria; phylum Bacteroidota; class Bacteroidia; order Cytophagales; family Spirosomataceae; genus Spirosoma. The sequence goes on along the minus strand of JANXVQ010000124.1, from coordinate 5,676 downwards.
TGGGTTAGCGCCGATGTTTCGTTTCATGCAACCTGTGCGGAGGAAGTAACGCAGATTCAGGAGCATTTTGGATCGGCTATACGGATCAGGGAAATTAGAACGATGATGGAATTACCCGCTTCGACGGTTCGGGTGGCGCGTCCCTATTTGCTATTTATGGGGCGATTGCATCCCATTAAAGCCATTGATCGCTTACTGGAAGCCCTCAGCGCGTCAAAATTATTTCGGGATAGTAACTACTTGTTAACAATCGCGGGACCGGATTTTGATAAAATTTATACGCACCAACTAAAGGAATTGGTGCTGACGCTGCAACTTTCGGAAAAGGTGTCGTTTGTCGGTGCGGTGCAGGGTGAACATAAAGAGCAAGTATATGCCGATGCTTATTTGCTGATTCTGCCATCGCATTCCGAGAGTTTTGGCAACGTCGTAATCGAGTCGCTGGCGCAGGGAACGCCCGTTGTAGCATCAACCAATACACCCTGGCAAGTGCTTGATGAAGAACGGGTTGGGTGCTGGGTGCCGAATGACACAGATTCGCTTCGTCAAGCTATTGAGCAATTTTTGAGTATGGCACCAGACGAATATGAACTATGTCGAGCGCGTGCATTGAGTCTGGCTCGCCGAGACTATGATATTTCTGCAAACTCGGCTCTTTGGTCAAATTTCTACGAAGAAATTAGAACGCGAAAAACACCCGTACCTCATGGATTATACCCAGCAAAAAATACGCGTTAAAATTCAGAAGGTAGTTCGCTACGTACGGCTGTTTGGTTTGATCAGAACGCTGACTAAAGTGCAGGCCCACTACCATATGAAAAAGGAGTTTCCCGGTAGACGGTCGCAACCGGTGCCAGTAGCCTCCACCGGAAAGCATGTTGGGATACTGGGCTGCGGGAAATTTGCCTACGCGAACGTGGCTTATTACGTCCACAAAAATTTTGGCGCTGTTATCCGGGGCGTTATGGATACCGATTTGAATAAAGCCATCTCGCTGGCTCAGCGTTACCGGGCCGATTATTATACGACCAGTGCCGATGAACTTATAAACGACCCCCACATTGACTTGATTTATATTGTCTCGAATCATGCATCACATGCCGAATACGCCATTGCCGCTATCCGTCTGGGCAAAGCGGTTCACATTGAGAAACCGCACATAGTTAATGAAGATCAATTGATTCGATTGTGTGCCGCAATTCGTGAACACAGCGGACGTGTCAGATTGGGATTTAATCGGCCCGAAAGCCCGCTTGGTATACGGCTCAAACGGCAATTAGATGCTCAGGCTGGTCCGGCAATGATTAATTGGTTTGTGGCGGGTCATGCCATCGAAGCCGATCATTGGTATTTTGCTGAGGAAGAAGGGGGCCGTATTCTGGGCAATCTCTGCCACTGGATCGATTTTACATTGCGGCTAATTCCAGTCAAAAATCGTTTCCCAATTCAAATTATTCCCACGCGGTTCCACCAATCTGACTGCGACATCAGCGTTTCCTATGTCTTTGGCGATGGCTCTATCGGAACAATTACCTTTTCGGCAAAAGGGCACACGTTTGAAGGTGTTCGGGAGACGATGAACGCCCATAAGGGCAATCTATTAGCCAGCCTGACCGATTTCGAGACCCTTCGGGTCGATGTAAATTCAACTATTAGTCGTAAGCGACTGTGGTTTAGAGATCATGGACATAAAGATTCCATTATAAAAAGTTACTTAATGAGGGATAAGGAGTCAAATCAGGATAATCTGGCAACAATTTGGGAGTCAGGTTATCTTATACTTAAAACCAAAGAAGCACTGGATTCAGCCACCGTAATTAGTGTGACTGGTTTTAGTGACTCATAAATAGAGTTCATTTTCGGTCAATCTTCACAGATGAAAATACTTAGCATTGTTGGAGCACGGCCGAATTTTATGAAGGTTGCCCCATTGCATCGGGCATTTTTGGCTCACCCGAATATCGAATCGAAAATTGTACATACGGGTCAGCACTATGATAGTCAACTAAGCGGCATTTTTGCCCAGCAACTCAATCTACCCCATCCCGATTATTGCCTGAACGTAAACCCCGGTACGCCCACCCAACAGATGGCCGGGATCATGCTCAAGTTTGAGGATGTACTTCGTGCCGAACAGCCCGATTGTGTGTTGGTTGTCGGTGATGTGACGAGTACGCTTGCCTGTGCGTTGGTGGCTTCTCAAGTGGGCGTTCGGGTGGCTCATGTCGAAGCGGGCCTGCGGTCGGGTGATCGTGGGATGCCCGAAGAAATCAATCGAATCCTGACCGATTCAGTCACTGATTTATTGTTCGTAACAGAGCAAACCGGACTGGATAACCTTCGGCGTGAAGGCGTTACAGACGAGAAAGTGCACTTTGTCGGTAACGTTATGATTGACTCACTGATGCTCGTCAGAAAGCTACTGAGTTGAATACCATCAGTTTGCTTGGTGTCAGCCCTCAAAATTATGTGCTGATGACCATGCATCGCCCCGCTACTGTAGATACAAAAAGTGGCTTGGAGAGGCTCCTGGAAATTGTGAAAAATACCGTCCGCCATAAAACTGTGCTGTTCCCAATTCACCCCCGAACCCGGACTAATGTAGAGAAGTTTGGTCTTATGTCTCGACTAGCAGCCATAGAAAACGTCCGGTTATTGGAACCGCAGGGCTATCTCGAATTTCTGAATTTGATGGAACACGCGGCCATCGTCATCACCGATTCGGGCGGTATTCAGGAAGAAACAACGTATTTGAACGTGCCTTGTCTAACCCTACGCAACTCGACTGAGCGACCTGTAACTGTTGAATTGGGCACAAACCAACTACTGGCTGACATAGATCCTGAAACCGTTCGGCAAAAAGTGCTGGAAATACTGAATGGGCGACCTAAAACCGGGCGCGTGCCGCCCTTGTGGGATGGGCAAACGGCGGGTCGAATTGCAAAAATAATGCTGAGCTACGATCACCTATGAAACAGCTTATCCAACATCTCAAAACGGGCGAAACGCTGCTCGAAGACGTCCCCGCTCCCCAGGTGAGCCGGGGGCAGGTGCTGATCCAGACGCGCCGTTCGCTGGTGTCGCTCGGTACAGAGCGGATGCTGGTTGAGTTTGGACGGGCCAGCCTGATTACAAAAGCCCGCCAGCAACCTGATAAAGTGAAGCAGGTACTGGAAAAAATTCAGGCCGACGGTTTACTACCAACGATGGAAGCGGTATTCCGTAAACTCAATCATCCGTTGCCGCTCAGTTATTGTAATGTCGGAACGGTGCTGGCCGTGGGCGAAGGTGTCAATGATCTGCGCATCGGCGACCGGGTAGCCTCCAATGGTCACCATGCCGAAGTGGTTTGTGTGCCGCGCAATCTGGTTACTTTAGTTCCGGCTGCCGTGAGCGATGATGACGCTGCTTTTACTGTTGTTGGGGCGATTGGCTTGCAAAGTATTCGGCTTTTAAATCCAACGCTTGGCGAAACTGTGGTGGTCATCGGGTTGGGGTTGATCGGTCTGTTAACGGCCGAACTGCTCCGAATTAACGGTTGCTTCGTGATTGGCGTAGAGACAAATGAAGCCAAATGCCAATTGGCAACGCAACGGGGGATAACGGCTTTCAACCCAACATCTGCTATTAATCCGGTCAACGCTGTGCTGTCGATGACCAATGGTGTAGGCGCTGATGGTGTGATTATTACGGCGTCGGCGCAAGCGGATGAACTTCTGTCGCAGGCGGCCCGTATGAGTCGAAAACGGGGAAAAGTCATACTCGTTGGCGTAGTTGACCTGACTGTAAACCGGGCCGATTTTTATGAAAAAGAACTGACATTTCAGGTTTCGTGCTCGTACGGCCCCGGTCGTTACGACGATGATTATGAACAGAAAGGACATGACTATCCACTACCGCACGTGCGCTGGACAGCCAACCGAAATTTCCAGTCGGTACTGAATTTTCTGTCTACCGGTCAGCTACTTGTGAAGTCGTTTATTACTGATAGCGTGCCTCTGGCAGACTATATTAAAATCTACGGCGACATAAAATCGCCGGATCGGATTGCGTCATTGCTTAGGTATCCCGAACAGATAAACCTGAGTCCGGTAATTGAGTTACGGGCGCAAACCTATATGCAGAGTTCCGGCACAGTCGGAATTATTGGAGCGGGAAATTTCACGGGAGCCATACTGCTACCGGCGTTGAAAATGGCTGGAGCGAATCTAAAAACCATTGCCAGTGCAGGCGGTTTGAACGCAACACTACTGGCTAAAAAATTCGGTGTTTCGCAAAGCACAACTGATTACCGGCAAATTCTGACCGACCCATCAATTGATTTATGTGTGATTACAACGCGGCATAACAGCCATGCGCGTCTGACGATTGAAGCATTACAGGCGGGCAAACACGTATTTGTTGAGAAACCACTGGCTATTTATGCCCATGAACTACCTGAACTTATCGAAAGCCAGCAACTATCTGACCGGATTGTACTGGTTGGTTTCAACAGGCGTTTTTCACCTTTCGCGCAAAAGATGAAAGCCTTGCTGGGGGGAGAAAGTGCCGACAAATTACCTATGAATATTGTGGCGATGGTGAATGCGGGATTTATTCCAGCTACGTCGTGGGTGCATGACCGAGCCATTGGTGGCGGGCGGATTTTGGGCGAAGCCTGTCATTTCGTCGATCTGATTACCTTTCTGACGGGTAGTCCAGTTGTAAGCGTTTACATGAATGTGATGGGGCGGCAACCAACGGAAACGAGTGATTCGGCAACCTTGCTTTTACGCTATGAAAACGGCTCAACGGGCGTAATTAATTACTTTAGCAATGGCAGCAAAGCCTACGCCAAAGAGCGAGTGGAAGTGTATTCGCAGGAACGGACGCTGGTACTGGACAACTTTCGTACACTAACCGGCTATGGTTTTCGAGGATTTTCTAGTTTATCTGGTCGGCAAAATAAAGGTCATGATGAGCAGATGAAGCGCTTAATTAGAGCGATTCGTGCGGGTCAAAACAACACCAATGGACAGATTGAATCGGAGCCGTTATTGATTCCGTTTGCTGAAATTATCAACACGACCCAAACCATGCTGGCAGCTTTGCAAAGCCTTCGTGAGAATAGACCCGTCGATGTGGCGAGTATTGGAATGAATCTGGTACAGCCGCTTTTAGCAAAAGAGGCATGAGTAATCCTGGATTATTCTGGCGAACGGTGACGCATTTGACAGTCCGTCAGGTACTCTTTCAGGTTATTAATCGCCTGCGGGGTCGCCCCAAACTTCGCTTTCCCGGAACAATACCAACAACTTATTGCCTAACAGTATCCGAAGCCGATAAACCCGTGTCGTGGCAGGACGGGACGTTTACATTTTTGAATCAATCCTATTCTCCAGAACCCGGTTCTATCAATTGGAACTTTGGGAATGATGGATTGTCTCAGCACGGAAAACTTTGGACCTACAACCTCAACTACTTCGATTTCCTGAACCAGCCCTATGTAGCTGCTGATGTGGGACTAATTTTGATCCATGATTTTATAACTCAATCTGACTCATTGCGAGATGGTCTGGAGCCTTATCCGACATCGCTGCGGATTATAAACTGGATACTGTTTTTATGTCGTAATCAGATTCAGGATGATGTTATTAGTGGTCATTTAGCTGCCCAAACAGATTTGCTGAGTCGTCG
>JANXVQ010000087.1 GCA_025351545.1 Spirosoma sp. | reverse complement strand
CGTTGGCGCGCGCTTTTCTGCTGAACCAACCCGAAATAGAGGGCCTGCTAGAGCAACTGCACGAACGAAATGTAATCATCTACGAAAAGCAAAAAGACAAGCCTCAGTTAACCTTTCTGACGCCCCGATTAGATGCGCCTTCGTTACCCGTTAACGTACAGGAACTGAATCGGCGGAAAGAGTTGGCGATGCGAAAAGTCCAGTCCGCAGTCATTTATACCGAACACCCGACTCAGTGCCGAACCCGGCTGATACAAGCCTATTTTGGGGAGAAGCCCGGTGAGGCTTGCGGCATCTGTGACAACTGCCTCAAAAAGAAGAAAAAGGCGGAAACCGCTTTATCGACTATCCGCGAAGAAGTTCGTGAATACGTTGCGCTGGCAAATGGCCCCGGCGTATCACCCAAACAACTTTCGTATCATTTCGCCCAGACCAATGCCGATACCCTCGCGCAAACGTTAAAGCAGATGCTGGCCGAGGAGGAAATTCGGTATAATAAAAACGGTAATCTGACGCTGAAATAATTAGTTATCTAGCCCCTGCCTGTGTCTCTACGGGGCACACTGGCGTCAGCAAAAGCCTCCATTACTCTTCGACAAATTCGTATTCTCCATCCACAGCCCATTCATCGCAGAACTCAGAGAGGGCTTCCAGAATATCGTCGTCTGTATACTCAGAGTTGAACTCCATGCCCGTTACGTGCACTAGTCCTTCATCGTCCTCATCGGCCTCATAATCGAAGTAAAAATTGTTTTCATCTTCGACCCACTCAACGCAAAACTCGGCCAGCGCCGTAGTGAATTCGTCCACATCTTCCACCCGAATGGTAAGGTCGGCAACATACAGAGTACCTTCTTCAGCAAACTCCGATTCTTCACTTTCATCCCAAACGCCCTCGCTGAAATCGAGATTATCGACGCCCTTGATAACCCACGAATCGTGGCCGTTGTACTCGTCGTGGATCACGTAGCTGTAGGGAATGTAACAGTAGCCGTCCTGCCCCCACTTCGGACCCCATGAATTGCGAACAATAAATCGTTCGTCGGGGTCGGAGTAGCCCACGCAAAGCATAGCGTGCCAGCCGTGAGTCTTACGAATAGTATCGGACTTGCGCGGCATCGGCACCCGGCCTTTATTGGCCGTGGCTTCGTCGAACGAGGTAAAGGTGTTCAGCGCAAAGGCAATCGGATAGCCCTCGGCCAGCTTATGTTTCCAGACGTCAAGATCCGTCTCTATGTATTCCGATTCTGTGATGCAGAAATTTCCGGCTTGTTCGTAAGCATCGGCGTCGGGCTCACTGGTTATGCTTTTCTTGTCATTGGGCCATAGGTCTTCGGCACAGGCTCCGTACTCGATCAGCCCTTCGATAGCCCTTTTCATATGCGAACCGCAGTCATCATCGGTGCAATCTTCGTAATAGCGGGCGTTATAATAGATAAACAACCGGCTAACATCGGTCGATTCACCGAGTTCGCGCTTGGCTAAATACTCGTAAGCACCCGCCATGGCGTTGGCAACGCAGCTTTGGCCAACCTGTAGTTCAACATCGGTCAGGTGTTCGCGAAGGTCAACTTTTGGGGGGAGCTCTTTTTTGGAAAATCGGCCAACTTTGGCACGTGTAGCTTTACCGGGGCCGCTACCGGGTCGGTAGCCACCGATGCGTTCGTCAAGGGGTTTCATGAATATTTAGTAGTTACGGAAAGGTTGATACAATATTAGCGTATAGAACGCTGATGTTTATGATTTTTAAGCGTAATTATAATTTTCCTATACCGATGAGGAACAAGGCTAATTCCATAGAATTGGTCCACAGATTTATCAAACTGACTCAGTTAAAATCGCCCTAAAACCATACTGATCATAAAAATCAGTCGGTCCGCCGATGCGGTTCTATTCGCCCCGAAGTACCGTCTATTTACCACTGAGTTTGTCATTCGTACCACAGTCTTGCTATTCGTCCCTTGCGATTACAGCGTTCATTGAGGAGTTCTTATGTTTGTGCTGTCAAACAAACGGCAGCACTTAAACAACCTTTCTAATTAGCCTCATGAAAACACTCATCACTACAATTCTTACTACTGTCCTGTTTATCGGCAGTATGGCAAAGCCTTGTTTTGCTCAACAGACAACCCCATCTACATCAACGTCCGTTTCGGCAACATCAGCTACGTATAGTATAACGGTTGTTATATCGAATGTTAATACGCGTAGTGGAAAGCTGTATGTCGGTCTGGCAAACAGCAAAGCCACTTTTGAGGGTGCATCTTTTCAGAACAAAGTCGTCGATGTTCCGGCTTCGGGTGAGATTAGTGTAGTCTTCGAAGGCCTGGCAGCCGGACGCTATGCGGTGCGACTTTATCAGGATTTGAATAATAACCAAAAGCTGGACTTTTCGGGACAGATGCCCGCCGAACCGTTTGGCTTCTCAAATGTGGCCATGCTCATGGGGCCACCGGACTTTGACCAATCGGCGTTCGACTTAACCGCCAACAACAGCGTTCGCATACGTGTCATCGAAATGTAATCGTATCGAACAAATAAAACTTAACGAACCACATCAACGAGTCGCCTAACCCATAGGCGACTTTTTTTGCTTTCACACCAACAAAAGACGTAAACAGCTGTTTAGAATCCCAACGACGCAGACTATTATCCGCTTCTCGAAACAGCCTGCGTGCCTACTCAACATAAATATGAATCAAACTGAATTTCGCCCAAAAGCCGAGGAGATTCCCGGTCAGCAACTCCCCTACCCGGCCCGCCAGTCGGATATGAAACCAGCTCCCGACAGCGACTTATCCAACTACAAACCAGCCGGTAAACTCACCGACAAAATAGCCATTATTACGGGTGCCGACTCGGGAATTGGGCGGGCTGTTGCCATTGCTTTTGCG
>JANXVQ010000418.1 GCA_025351545.1 Spirosoma sp. | reverse complement strand
TCCAAATCGGGTGTTTGGTCAAGGAGTTGAAAAAATGTGGTAGTTTTAACCGGGCAAGCAGGCGTAGTCATGATTTTGTAGTGTTGCAACCACAAAAGTAGGGCGAACGACTACTTGCCCATTTTTATAAGAAAGCCCTGTCTAAAAAAATTACTTAAAATGCCCAACACAGAGAACTTCTTTCAAGTAAGAAGTTCTCCTATTAAACTTAGGCAGTTGCTCCAAAGTATTGGTTTTCTCACTCCGTTAGAGTTAGTTCATGCTTTAAGTATTTGTAATTTAGCCTTAGAAGAAGCAGTATTTTTTCTTAGTTGTGACGGTTACTCTTACTCTGAAATACACCGAGTAATAGATAAGACATTTTATCTACAATTAATTAGTAATGATGGCATATCCATATTAATTGATGCTGCATTTAGAATTATAGCTAGGAGATATATATTATTAGACGGAATAGTCAATAATGGCATTCAACATGCATTTACTCCGCCAAATCTAATACTTGTGCCTGGTTATGGTCAGTTTTATGGATTGAGTCTTGCAGACGTGGGTACTATTGTAATACCTCAGCTTGGCTTATTGGCAAATGATTGGTCAAACCCAGCTACGTTGTTATCTGATATAGAATATTTGTCTTCTCAAAAATGGATAAAGATTATTAATCAATAACAGTTTTACAAGAACTAATTATCCCATCAATACTAATGGGATCAGGGATTAATGGCAAAAATAGGGATGAGCGGTTGATATCAATTGCTAATTTTCACAGTAAACGACTATGGACTGGAAGCCCACGGGTTTAAGAACGAATGGAATTCGCCGTTTCGGTTGAAACCGACTAAACTAGCGTACGTGAAAAGTAAGCGTTTTGTGCTTTACCGTTGTCAAATCGAGCGTCTGGAAAAATCCTCCTTTGCTTTCCGGACAGGCCATTATCAGGCTACCCACGAATAGCACTGGACAGCATACCAACGTATTGTTTTAAGGCTAACACAAAATGAGCCGGTTTTTTGCAGCCTATCCAGTACCAAATCTCGACCATCATCGACGTACTGAACCCGTTGGCTGTTTCGGCATCGGGGCCGAAGACTGTCACGCTGCTCACGCCCGTGGCTGGTTGTTTACCCCAGGTACTCATATCACCAGAACCGTTGACAATCCCGGCTTTAATCCCTTTGGCCAACGTCATGTCGCGACAGCGGTCAGTGGCATACCCCTCGCCTGGCGCACCGAATCTAATCTTCATAGGTGATATCGAAACGACTGCCCATTTGTTTGACCATTCTTTTTCGCAGAACCTGCGAAGTGGCACTAAGTCCCGATAAAATCAGAGCAATATATTGACAAAAAGTATTGAGCAGCTAACCGGATAGGCTCCCTATACGCTCGTATTTCTGGAAATATTGGCCTTATTTTTCACCCATCGAATGAAACAGGTCAACGTTTAATTACCAATATACAACCCGTAAGAGAGATTCCCGGGGCTCTCGGACGGGCCAGCATCCGCGAACAGATAAGGCGGCTACTCTTGAACAAGATCCCCCTGACAATACGCGATGAGACTGTATTGCCAGAGGGGATTTTTTTATATGCGCTTACGCCAGTGTTTTCCGAGCTTCGCGGTCCGGATCGTTGACCATAGCAGACGTATCATCCAAAATCATGGTTTCGCCGTTTTGAACCGTATACGGTTTCCAGGTGGGTAAACCGCCCCCGTTTGGATTGCCTGTCTTCACAAAATTAAGGAAGGAGCCAGCCATCTTTTCCGATAGCGCTCGGGGGCGTTTGCCTCCGCCCGTATGCGTCAGCATCAAATCGGTATTATGAAACCAGAAGCAAATATCGTCGCAATGGAATGCCCGCATCCGACCATCGAACAGCGGGGGTTGCCAGCCAAACCAGGCCACATATACGGGAGCTTTCTGGCCTGTTACTTTCGCATCGGCGGTGGCAACGGCATTCTTACGGTTGGAAACAACCAACGCCCAAATTTCGATGGGACGAGCCTTGGGGAAATTTTTCGCATACGCATCCACGATGTCGCTGGTCTTATCGGCAAAGCGTGGTTTGAGTTTCTCCTTCACTTCGGCCAGAGAAATACTTTCTAACGCAGCATCTGTCCGGTCGGGGTTTTGCTCATGAAATGTCGAACAGATCATCAGGGGAATATCGGCCGAGAAGTGATTCGGATCGGTAAAAAAAGCACCTTCGTTCATATAGGTTCCGTCGGCTACGGGCGAGTAGCCTCCCCGTTGGATACCCATTTGTTTGGCTTGGTCGGCCATTTTCTCAACGGCCTTATTGGCGATGTCGATATACTGTCGCCACGGAATCTGCTGGAGCTTGTCGATTTCGCCCGACTTTAAACCAGCTTCTTCCATTATTTTCAGGCCCAGCTTTTCGGCATACGCCTTATTGATCCCAGCCAGTGAACTACCGCTCAACGCAACCGCCTTGTGAAACAGCCCTTTAGCGGATGGCATGTTCATCAGAGTGGTCACTTTGGCTCCTCCCCCAGACTGCCCAATGATGGTCACGTTGTTCGGATCGCCCCCAAAATTGGCAATGTTATTTTTGACCCATTCGAGGGCCGATACCATATCCAGATTACCCACATTACCGGATGCTGAATGGCCACCAGCCGCTTTAAGATCGCTATAGCCCAGAGAACCAAGCCGGTGATTGATCGAACAGAAAACGACATTACCCAGGCGGGAAATATTTTCGCCATGATACCCATCCTGCTCTATCGCATTCCCATTCACGAATCCGCCCCCGTGTAGCCAGACAATTACCGGCCGTTTCTGCGTATCCAGAGCAGGTGTCCACACATTCAGTTTCAGACAGTCCTCGGAAACATCGTCATAATTCCAATGGTCAACAAACGAGGCATAGGGATTTTCATACCGTTTTTCCATGATTTGGGGAGCGGAGTTTCCCCACCAGAGGGCCGGGCGAATCTCGGTCCACGATGCAGGTTTTTGCGGAGGCATAAACCTATTCTTCCCCGAGGTATCGGCTCCGTAGGGGATACCTAAAAACTGGTTAATGTCACGAAGAATAAATCCCCTGACTTTTCCATATTCAGTTTTGGCAACAGCTATGTTGTCTCCTACTAACAAAATCTGCCCGTCTCCTGCGGGCTTTGCCCCTTTGGGCGGTCTCAAACCCGTAGCGGTAGATTGGTGAGATACACCCAGACTGGCCACGCCAACTCCGAGGGATTGCAAGAAATTTCGTCTTGACGGTTTCATCTTCGACTATTTATTAAAGGGTACAGGAAATCTCCATAAACGAGCTTACTGTAAAAGGGACAGAATAAGGTTTTTTTACTATTCCAAACCAATAGATTTATTACTGACAATCAGCAAGTCAACTAGAAAAAATATCCTCGAGGAAGCGCTGCCACAATGCTTTTTCCTGTGTTAACAAAAGCAAAGGTTTTTCTCTATTTTCATACTAATTCTCTATTTCGCTCAAGATGCCGTTTGCTTCTTCTAATTTCATAATTAGTGTCGTTTTGTACGCTTGCAGGTAACTCATGGATTGACACATGTTTGAGTACTTTCCTAGCAAAGCTACCTAATGAACCATTCTTTTCGAAATATACAGCAAACACTATATAAATACTGACTATCAATAACTTATCTCTTAATCAGGTATCCATTTTGCTCCTTACCCCCTTCCCGAAGCTCGGCAGGTGTGCTCTGTAAATAGTTGGATGCATTGCATATTACCCAGCATTGTGGCTACAGGAGACACATTGGGAAACAAACTATCGACCAGCACGAGCCTACTTTGATTCCAGTAAGCGAACCGGTCCCAGAAGACCCGCTGGCAAAAGGGGCGAATCGGCCTTGTAGAATGGTATGGTGGTAAACGTAACCTTGCTGGTCACGCCGGCAGTCCCGTCGCTCCGGCGCACCGGGTCGGGTTGGGCGTCACCAATCAGGCGATTTACCCACAAGTTCGTAACGTTTACCTGCAACGTGTTACGGCCGACTTTCAGGGCCTCTGTGATGTCGATGCGGAAGGGTTTCTTCCAGACTGTACCTACGTTTTTGCCGTTAATAATCACCTCGGCGATGTTCTTCACTTCGCCCAGATCAAGAATATACGATGCATTTTTAGCCATCGCTGGCACGTCAACCGTATTGTCATAGGCGGCAGTACCGGAGAAATATTTGATCCCTGAATCAGTATTTTCCGTCAACGACGCCAGCGTGTTGAGTGTGGTCTGCGCAGGGGCTCCCCGCTCTTTCTGGAAGTTAACGTTCCAGGCACCGGTTACGCTGGCAACGGGCGATTCCGTAACGGCTGGTCTGGTGTAGGCAGCAACTGTCGATTTGTCCCGGAAGACGATAAAGTAAGCTTCCCACGACTCGAACTTGAGCGGTACAATCGTTCGTCCGTCTTTGATCTGGTAGGACACGGTTGAGGTTTTGCCCGTCTCTGGATTCCACAACTCCGGCACTTTACCCGTTACCCGGAAGCTAACCGCCGCTTCGTTCGGGTTCTCACTACGGTTGTTGAGCCAGTAAAGGTCGGTCGGTCGGAGTGCCGCACCACCGCCGTCGCGGTTGGCGGTTTGGCGGTGTACGTACAACACCTTCGACTTGGCACCCGAAATATCCGCATCCGGCTGAATGTCCATCTCTTTCAACACCGCTTCCACCGGCTTCGTCGATACGTTCGGGTTGCTCCAGATTTTGTTCACCAGCGCGGTGAACTCGGTAGGGCCGCGATCGGTTGTATTATCGCTCAAACTGGGGGAGCGTTCGGGTTTAACACCAGCTACATGCATACCCGATTTAACCAGTTCACCCAGTTTTTTCAGTACGGGCAGGGTCATTGTTCTTGCCGAGGAATCCAGTACCATCAGGCGGTATTGCTGGCCGCTTGAGGTTACAATCTTTCCTCCTTCTACACGCAAAGCATTTTTCAGAACGGTGGCATTGGCAAAATCAAACGCGTAACCAGCCGGGATATCGGGCAGTTTTCGGGTGCATAGCTCCGTAATGTTATTGTTCTCACCGTAGTAATAAAGCACGTCTACGACAGGTTTACCCTGCTGCAACAGAAAGCAACTCCGGCCCAGATAATCCATCCAGACGCTGGCCTGTTCGGCCCAGGTTTCCTGCCGGGTAAAATACTGCCCAAAGGGTCCGAGCGAAATACCGGGTTTCTTGTCATCCAATGGTTGGTGTACGGACGTGTGTACCACAAACCGGTTTAGCCCCGACGCCATTTCCAGATCGGCAGTACGTTTGAGTTTTTCGGGATGCCAGCTAAACGCATTGCCAACGGAGGTCATCGACTCGGCAGCTACCAGATTCTGCCCGTAGATGTGCGCCACCGAAGCGGCTTCCCGAATGTCGGCTTCGCTACGCACTTCCTCGTCTGCGCCACCGGCCAGACTACCCGGCGTCCACATAGCCGACATCGGAATATCGGCTTTACGCTTCACGTCCATCCCATCAGCTAAATAAATCCGGCCACCTTCATGCGATTCGGTGTACCGTTTCATACCACGGGCGTGCAGCGCATCGCCGATCACCTCATAATGATTTTCGACAATCAGTTCACCGATGGTTTTCCGGAAATCCCACAGGAATTTCTCGCTGGCTTCGGCACTTCGCACCACCCGACCCGTCAACACCGGCAACCAGGGCTTTATGTCGTAGCCCCGCCGTTTCAAAAATTCTTCGGGCATGGCTTTCGTCCAGGTCATGTGACCCGCTTCATAACTATCCAGAACCATATATTGCAGCCCTTTGGCGCCCATTTGCCCCCCGGTTGCCTCTTTGTACATGTCCAGATAGGTATTAATGTACTTTTTGACGGCCATACCATCAAGCTTATCGACTTCCAGACCCGTTGCCTCCGGCGAAGCGGGGTGGTTTTGTCGGCCCGTCAGTGCGTAGCCCAGTCGTATCACTACCCAGTCTCCAGTAGATAGCGTTCCGGCAGGGGGTGTCCAGCTCAACGTACCATCGGCGCTCATTTTCGAGGTTAGATCCACTACGTCCTCGGTTGCCACGGCGTCGGCATTGGTCTTTATCAACGAGTGGGTTCTTTCTTTCCAGGGGCTGAAACCGGCTTTTTGTTCAAACAGGTCTACACGGTCGGTGTTATACAAAACCAGTTCCGCTATGGGTACGCCCTCTGGCTTACCGGGAGCGGTACTACCTCCGAACATGCCCCCAAATGGGTTGGCCGGAGGGGCCAGGGTTTTGAACGCAATCCGGAAGTATTTGGCCGTAGTAGGCACAATACTCATCGTGTTCTGAGGCACCGTACTGCCCCTGATCACCACGGCATCCCTGAAATTAACGCCATCGTCACTCACCTTCAGGGTCCGGTTATTGGGAGCTCCATTAAACTCCGCTAACGCGCCCCCGCTGCTGGCGCCCACCAGAGTAAACGCCTTAACCGTCTGCGGGCTGTCGAACCCGTACTGGATCCACATATCCATTCCCACGTCCGTTGGCGGCAGCAAGCTGGATTTTGCCAGGTCGCCATCGGTCAGGTCGGCAAGGCTGAACGTGCCCCCACTTGATGTGATTTTAGGATTTAACGTGTTTAGGGATTTTTCGGTGGCAGGCAATCGGTAGGCAATAACGGCGGCATCGGCGTAGTAGGTTGGCAAGTTAGTCGCTGGCCCGCCAAGCATACTACCACCAACGGGTACATTCTGGAAACTACCCGTTGTGTTGGGCGGCTGGGGCAGTTTACCCGAATATGGCTGACCACCTTTAATCTGTGTTTCGGTCCAGACGTACTTTTTCATGGCGTCACTGGCAGGCACCCACGGGCCACCCGTTACGCTCCACCCCGGCGAACCGGCAATAGCCATTTCAAGCTGTAATTTCTGAGCCAGATCGGTGGTGTGCTTAAAGGCATCTTTCCATTCCGGTGTCATGAACACCAGTTTTCTGGACGTTACGGCAGGCGTAAACAGGCTGGCGTCGAAGTTCTGAAACCCGCCAATACCAACGCGCTTCATCCATTCAAGATCTTTGGTGATGCCGTCTTTGGTGATGTTACCGTTCATCCAATGCCACCATACGCGGGGCCTGGCCGCATTGGGTGGAGCCTGAAAGCCTTTTTGGAGTGCCGAAGGAGGCTGAGCAAACGTTAAAGCCGGAAGTATGAAGGCCAGAAAAATAATTTTTTTCATGGAAAATTGATCGTTGGGTCATTAGGTAAGGAACTCATCCGGGCTCATCCGGAATAAGCCCGAATGAATCTATTATTACTTAATGCCTGAAGGGAAGTCCTGAAAATAAAGGGTGGTTTCAGATGCGCCCCATCTCCAGTATATGCTACCATTGAACCCGGCGAAACTCATGGATTCGGCTCGTCGGATTCAATGTTGATTCAGCCTTAATTGCTTCCTGTGTATACGTATATAATTAATCTTACTGAACAACAAAGCTCTCATTTGAATTGGCCTGCATCACAGACGTCCGGGTCAGGGTTTCCTGATCCGGACGTCTGTGTGAGCCGATACGTTCCGGTGCCTAAAGTCGATACGTCGAATTGCTGACTCAATCCTTTTGCAGCGCTGCATTACTGGGATAAACGGCCTGCCTGTCACTATCCAAAGTGGATAGTCGGCCTTTGGCTGACAGGGGTTGAATTGGGTGGACGAGCATGGATTTTTGCGTAACGAGTAAACAAATAAATTACTGGCGATTATTTTTCTGAGGTACAAACGGGACCTTATAAAGCAGCCCATATGACCGGAAAATTGCATCTACTTCAGCGTAATTTGCACCTGACCCGCTTTTAGGCCATTGGCGGTTGCAGTCAACCTTGCGGCTCCTTTCTGTATATTGGATCGGAGAATCGCTAATCCCTTGCCCTGATACACGTTCTTGTGTGTCGTGGTGTCGGGTTCTCAAACCCGACGCCGTGTATTGCTGACGCGAATGTGCCGGGTTTGAGAACCCGGCATCACACCCAAGCCATTTTTATACCGGCTTATCTAATTCAAATCAACAAACCCGGTGTCCCGTAACATCAATTTGTACTAACTGCCATTTTCGTGCCTGAAGGGAGTTTTTGGG
>JANXVQ010000045.1 GCA_025351545.1 Spirosoma sp. | reverse complement strand
TGAAGTATCAGACGACCTGAGTTCACATCGTTCCCGTACCGATGTGGGGGCAACACTATTCGTGGTTGATGGAGGCTTTTTAGCGCCAGCCTTTCAAAGCAATTTATAGCCTGAATCCGTTTTCAGAAAGGGCAGTTTGGTATCTGACAAATGCAATGGATCTGTATCTCTTATTATCATTTGTATGGGTAATTCTCCCATTCAATAGCACAAAAAAATACCTGACACCGCTGGGTATCAGGCATTTATTATATGTCTTGTGTAAAGAGCTTGGTTAGTTTTTAACAAGTTCACCACTGGCACGGATAGTGATTTCATCGCCAACAACGGCAGTAGGAATAGTTCCCAACGTAAAATCAGCGCGTTTTACTTCGCCAGTTACAATAAAACCAGCTAAGGTTTTCTTGTTCTGTGGGTTTGTAACAGGGCCTTTAAGGACAGCGTCTAAGGTTACAGGCTTCGTTACACCGTGCATAGTCAAGTCGCCCATCACTTTATATTTATTACCCGATACTTTGCTGATCGACTTACTTTTGAAAGCCAGCGTCGGATACTTGGCTGCATCGAAAAAGTCAGCACTTTTCAGGTGACCATCCCGCTTCTCCTGGTTCGTGTTAATGCTGCTTACGTCGGCAGTTAAGTCGATTTGAGCATCGGTAAAATCATCTTTCATCGACGTCATTTTCACATCGAAATTATGAAATTTTCCATCCACTTCCGATAACATCATGTGTGTTACCGTAAAACCCAGGTTTGAGTGTGCTTTGTCGAGAGTCCAGTTTTGAGCGAAAGCGCCTACTGTGGAGAACAACAGAGCGGTGATCATCGTTGCTTTTTTCATTGGATTGTAGATAAATGATAAGTGAAACAGTAGTTAAAGATAAAATTTAATTGATTTAAACACGTAGTCTATCAAGCAGTTGGCTAAGTGTTGCGGCCTCTTCTGACGTTAACTTGTCCTGCAATACGGTATCCCATTCCTGCTGACTGAAATCCAGTTGCTTAAGCAACTCCAGTCCCTTGTCTGTAATGACAACATCAACGGCCCGGCGATCGCTGGGACATTCTGTTCGCAGCACAAATTTCTTAGCAACCAGTTTATCCACCAACCGAGACGCATTGGACATTTTATCGAGCATACGTTCGGTAATGTCCGATACTTTGATGGGAGCAGGGAACTGACCACGCAGAATCCTCAACACATTATACTGCTGCAACGTGAGTTTAAAGGGTTTTAATAATTGAGTCTGGCTCCCGGCAACCCAGTTGCTGGTATAGATCAAATTCACAACTACCCGGTGGTAAGAAGATTTGAACGGTACATTCTGCTTAATGTCAGTTTCGATAGACATGCTGCAAAGATAATGTAATTGCATTTAATGTCATTACATTATTTGTAGATATTTCACCGGTAAGGAACAATCTGAGGAGCTGATAAATCAAAATCGCGGAGTTTTAGCGATGGGATTCCTTCAAAGGCCTGGCGGAAAGGAAAGGAATTATTAGGAATATTTGGGTAATAACTCAGCCGAATCTGAAAACTATTGAATGTCAGGTTTTCATTTCTAAATCGAAATCCAATACCATATCCCTGATAAAGAGGCCCATGTAGAAAAGACTGATTTGAGAAACTAACCAAACCAAGGTTAGCAAACGTAACGAAGGCAACCCGAAAGCCAATCAGATTCAGGCGGGAGAATAAAATGTTCTCATAGTTTATTAACCACCGTTTGGTGCCTCGTAACGCGTCGCTGTTAATCCCGATTCCATCCGTATTTATATCACCACCACTGCTGCCCAGCGTAATATATTCATTGGTAAAACGATCAATGCCCGTGGTGTAGCGTGTATTCAAAAAATGACGCATGTTCCCCCACTTGGTTTTCATTAATGGACTGAAATAGTTCGATTCGAGGGAGACAACGCCCTGTTCAATCTGTTTTGACCGGATGTATCCCCCCAAATTGATTAACCCGTAAACATACCCAACGTGGCGGACGTACTTACCCTGCGAAAAATTCAAACCCGTATAAAGTCGTTGACCCAACTCAGCATTATCGAACCCAACAATTGCCGCCACCGACTCCCCAATCGGTACGTCTTCGGTGCGGCCAAAGCCATAAATTAACACGTCGCGAACGTATTTCCGCCGGGAAAACCCCACGCTAAACAAGGTCACACGGCTGTCCTGATAAATTTGGTTGGTATCAGCCGTAACATTGGGCCGTTTGCTATACGTATAGGTTGTATTACGCAGCGCGACAATGAGTCTTGATCGGCCCTTTTCTTCTGTATCACGCTGCTTGTAGAACAACCGAAACGACCGCCCGATCCAAATGTCGGAGTAGTTATAGCCGAGTGGAACCAGTACAACACTATCGTTTCGGGTAATAAGCCGATTGTTGATCTGCGTATGATTCAGCTCAATTGACCCGGCATATTTCATATCAGGCGTAAGAAAAGGTCGATACAATTTTATGGCTGTCTGTTTCAAATCGCGCAAATGCAATAAGTTAGCTTCGGCGGTCAGGAATGTTTTCCCAATAAACGGCACTCTATAACGACCTTGATATTCTACTTTCTGGCGTGGATCATTACCTGAATAGGCTACCTGAACGAAAAGCTGGTGGCCCAATCCTCTGAAATTGAGCTGATCAAAGCCAACACTGAAATTGGTAAGTCCGCCAAATCCACCATTGGGAAGCAGCGACCAAACGTCCTGCGTAATCACATACACATCTACAAATTGCTTGCTGCCAGCGCGCGGCAACACCAGAATACGGGCATCGTGAAAGATTGATGTACTCCGTAATAACCGCTCATTATCGCGAAGTACCAACGGGTCAAGTGCATCGCCCTGCTGAAAAAGCAGGTAGGAATTTCGAATAACATGCTCCCGCG
>JANXVQ010000028.1 GCA_025351545.1 Spirosoma sp. | reverse complement strand
GATTTTGCCGACTGTTCGAGCGGCTGCTCCCTCAAATCTGCGCATCGAAGCCCTATTCGACCAGTCGGTATTTGTACGGGCGTCTATAAAAGGCGTACTGGTCGAGGGGATGATTGCCGCCTTACTCACGGCGGGATTGATTCTGCTATTTCTGGGAAGCTGGCGCAGTACACTCATTGTTGCCATTTCAATTCCCCTGTCAATTCTCTGCTCGCTGATTGTATTGTACTTATTGGGTGAAACACTCAACATTCAAACGCTTGGCGGGTTGGCTCTGGCTATTGGTATCTTGGTCGATGACGCGACGGTAACCATCGAAAATATTCACCGAAATGAAGAATTAGGCATGCCGTTACGGCAGGCTATTCTGGAAGGAGCCCAACAGATTGCCACCCCAACGCTCGTATCAACGCTGACAATCTGTATCGTATTTACATCGGTATTATTTCTCGAAGGTCCGGCGCGGTTCCTTTTTGGACCACTGGCCGAAGCAGTAGTATTTGCTATGCTTGCCTCGTATATACTTTCGCGGACGCTGGTTCCGGCACTGGCCGACTTGATGTTGAAAAACCAGGGACATTCCGGACAAGGCGAAGCAAAACGACCGAACGCTTTTGCGCGGTTCTACAATCGATTCAACGCAGGCTTCGACCGTTTTCAGGCTCGCTATATTCGTACCCTGGAGTGGGTGCTGGCAAACCGCCGGACGGTACTCGCTGTATTCCTGGTCGTTGTCGTCTTCACGTTTGTATTGATCCCGTTTGTTGGTCGTGATTTCTTCCCGCAAGTCGATGGTGGACAAATCAGACTACACTTGCGGGCTCCGGCTGGAACGAGGCTTGAGTCTACTGAGCAGGTGGCTGCCAAAACCACCGAAATTGTACGCGAAGTTATTCCTGAAGCTGAAGTAAGCTCGGTGATTAGCAACATCGGCCTAACATCGGAACGGTACAACTTCTTCTTTTCGGATAACTCAACGGCTAGTTCTGCCGATGCTGAATTACTCATTTCGCTCGGTGAAGAGCGCTCGCACCCAACTGTTGACTATGTGCGCGAACTGCGGGCACGATTACGCGAAGAGATGCCGGGCGTTACCTATTTCTTTCTTCCCGCCGATATCGTTAGTCAGATTCTCAATTTTGGTCTGACGGCCGCCATCGACGTACAGGTATCGGGTTTCGACCGCGCTAACAATCTGAAAGTTGCCCGTGAGCTGGAAGGTAAAATAACCCAAATTCCAGGGGCTGTCGATGTGCATTTGCATCAGGTTCTGGATGCGCCTGAATTGTTTTTGAGTGTCGATCGCGAACGTGCCAGTCAGTTTGGCCTAACCGAACAACGCGTAGCGACAAACCTGAATATTTCACTGAGTGGTACGGGTCAAACACGGCCTAACTTCTGGCCCGATCCCGTTACCGGTTTTCCCTATGTAATTGTCGTACAAACGCCACCTTATAAGCTGGAATCATACGACAAATTGCTTCAAACGCCCATTTCGGTTGCTCAGGCAGATGGTCGCTCATCGCTCCAGTTACTTAGTAACGTGATGACTATGAAGCGTACTACCGCTCCGGTTATCATAAATCGGGTCAACACACAACCGAGTTACGACGTTTATGCATCCGTCGAAAAAACCGATCTAGGGTCGGTGGCCAAGGCATTAGAAAAACTCACCACCGAAGCCAAAACGCAACTAAAACCCGGTAACACTGTTTCCATCCGGGGGCAGGTTGAAAGCATGGAGAGTGCCTTTAATCGCCTGGGTATCGGTATCGTGTTCGCGGCTTTGCTGGTCTATTTGTTGATGGTGGTCAACTTCCAGTCGTTCCGCTATCCATTTATTATTATTACAGCCTTGCCAGGTGCTTTATGCGGTATGGTCTGGATGCTGTTTCTGACCGGCACAACGTTCAGTATTCCATCGCTGATGGGCGCTATTATGAGTGTAGGGGTGGCCACGGCGAACAGCATTTTATTGGTTAGTTTTGCTAAAGATCATCTACCCGAAGTAGGTGGCGATGCGAATGAAGCAGCACTGGAAGCGGGCCGAACACGTCTGCGTCCCATTTTGATGACCGCTATTGCTATGATTATTGGCATGTTGCCAATGTCATTAGGCTTGGGTGAAGGTGGTGAACAGAATGCGCCGTTAGGTCGGGCCGTTATTGGTGGTTTGCTGATGGCTACGTTCACGACGTTGCTGTTTGTGCCCGTCGTGTTTAGTTATCTGGTCAAGAAAACAAACGCAAATTCTCAACCCCCGGCCGCTGCATAATGAACCTGATTTATCATATCGTTTCAGCCGAAGAGTGGGCAAGACAGAAAAGCTTGCCGACCTATGAAGCGGCTAGTTTACAGACTGAAGGGTTTATTCATCTATCTCAAAAAGAACAGGTAACCGGAACGTTAAGTCGCTATTACCCGAACGTCCCCGATTTATTACTGCTTCATATCGATGTTGATAAACTGATTCACGAATTGAAACATGAGATTGCCATCAATAATGAATTGTTTCCACATTTATATGGACCGCTCAACAAAGACGCTGTGGTGCATATTGAAAGTTTATAATCAAGCGAGCATACCGGGAATAACAGACAATATGTGTCGCTAATAAAACTCTTTACTGCCAGTCAACTATAACTTATGAAAGCACTCCGTATCATTATTCCTCTGCTACTGCTGATCGCGGTGTTCATCTTTTTCGGGGTCTTGCCGCGTATCCGAAATACGCAGGAATTGAAAGCGGCCGTAACGGAGGAAATCAACCGTGATCCTATTGTTAACGCCGTACCGCTGAAACATTCGTCAGATACGACTGGCCTGAGTTTGCCCGGCCAGATTCAGCCGTACCGACAGACGCCACTCTACGCCCGGACACAGGGATTTCTTCGTCGGTGGTACGTTGACATTGGTGCGCAGGTAAAACAGGGTCAACTTCTGGCTACGATTGACGCGCCCGAACTCGATCAGGATATTGCCCGCGCCAAAGCTGATCAGCAACTGGCTCAAATCAACCTCGACCGCTTACAGAGTGTTCAACTGCCGGGTGCAATTGCCAAACAGGACATTGATACCCGTCGGTCGGCGGTAACGGTTTCGCAAGCCAATCTGGGTCGGTTGCAAGCCTTGAAAGATTTACAGCAAATTCGTGCCCCTTTTAGTGGAATCATCACCAGCCGGACGGCTGAAAACGGAACACTCGTGTCGCCGGGAGCAGGTCCCCCCTTGTTCACCCTGTCGGAAGTAGGCACTCTGCGGGTATTTGTGGATGTGCCACAGACTTACTTCCGGTACGTAAAAATTGGTCAACCTGCTACAGTTACGATACCAGAATTGAAGAACCAATCTTTTGCAGGTAAAGTCGTTCATACTTCTGGCGCTTTACGAAGTGATTCCCGAACTTTGCTGGCCGAAGTTGTTATCCCAAATCCGAAGCAGGATTTGCCGTCAGGTCTGTACAGTCAGGTTAAATTCAATATGATTGCCGCCAAGGGACCAGTATTGATTCCGGCTAATGCCTTGCAAATCACCGCCGAGGGGCCGCGCGTAGTGGTCGTTGACACCGACCAGCGCGTACGTTTTGTCGGCATTACACTTGGCCGGGATTATGGAACAACGCTCGAAGCCATGAGTGGCCTGACCGGACAGGAACTTGTTGTGACAAATCCAAACGACCGCCTGCGCGATGGTCAAAAAGTAAGATTTCGGAAGGCCGTAGCCGAGAAAACCATAGTCCAGCGATGATAAAGTTTTTTAGTAGTGTTTTCGTTTTAAGTATTTTCGTCGGTCAGGTATCGGCTCAAACTGTACCCCTGAATGCACCCAGTGGTTCAGTCACGATTCAGCCCGGTACTGGTCCTGCCAACACACCGGGCACGGTTCAAACCCAAGCGCCTGCCGCCATTGGAAATGCTGCACCGTTGGCAACCGTAACGGCCAGTGAGTTAAGCCCGACCTTGACGGTCAGTGGTTTTAGTCGATTCAGCGACCCAATGCTTGAATCGTTGATTCAGTTGGGACTGGACAATAGCCCGAACCTTCGGGGAGCATTGAGCCGGTTAGAGGAATCGCGGATTCGAGTACGGGTAGCACAGTCATTTCTATCGCCATCTCTGCGAAGTTCAGCGCTGGTTACGACTCAGAGTCTGTCTGAGCGTCGCCCGCTCACCATTGCAAATCAGGCCGATTTATTGCCTCGCTTTCAGTTGAACACATTTCAGTTGCTGCCAATTGATGCCAGCTACGAACTGGATTTATTCAAGCGTATCCGGAGCGGAATTGCTGTGGCTAATTTGCAGGCTCAGGCGAGTGATGCCGATTATCAGTCGTTTCGGCTTTCGCTGGCATCCGATATTGCCCGTACCTATATGCTTATTCGGGGTAATGATGCCGAACAGGGCGTTTTTCGTCGGAATATTCAGTCGCGGGATACCACGTTATCAATTCTCCGCGAACGCTTTCGGGTTGGATTGATTAATCAGATCGACGTGCAGCGAGCCGAAACGGACTATGCCGGGTTGCGGGTTACACTCAAAGGGCTGGAACGAGCTCGTGTAGAACTCGTTAATGGATTGGCACAACTTTGCGCTCAAGACCCGAATGGGTTTTCTGTGCCGTCTGGCGCGTTGCCTTCCGCTATTCCAACCTACCCCTACGCGAGCGTAACGGCCGAGCAGCTTCAACGCCGACCTGATCTGGTCCAGTTTATCCGTCAGAATCAGGTTTCTGCTGCGCAAGTGGTACTTCAGCAAGCCAGCACCCAACCACGGGTTACATTGATTGGGTCTGGGGGGATATTGTCGGGTAAGATTGGCCCTTGGTTCACGCCTAGCAGTGCCACCTATATTGTGGGGGTCAATGCTTCGGTGCCGCTTTACGAAGGTCATCGGGCGCGTCAGAATATTGCCCTCTCGAAACAACAGGCTCAATCTAATCAGCAAATCTATTTGCAGGCTCTCCAACTAGCCCAGCGCGACGCTGAAACCGCTCTGGATAACCTGACGCTATTGCGCCAACAGATTGATTTGCAAAGCCAGACGCTGACCTTAGCGCGTCGAACCGAACAGTATAACCGCGAGCTGTATGTTCGGGGTCTTGCTACATATCTGGAAGTGCTTGATGCTCAGAGAACTATTTTGACTACAGAGCAGCAGTTGGTGCAACTTCGCAGTCAGGAAGTGCAATATGCTGTAGCCCTGCTGCGAGCTATTGGTGGCGATTTTTAGGCCACTAAATTCTTAATGTGTAGCTGCTGTATACGTTTTGGTATTCGTTAAATCTAGAGGGACAGTCTACGAAGTCAAAACTTATATTTCATATATTGGTTTTATAGTAACAACTTTGTTGAAAATACTTCATTGCCAATGAATCACACCTATGTAGTAATTATGGCGGGGGGCGTCGGAACTCGGTTTTGGCCTTTCAGTCGAACGAGTTATCCCAAGCAATTCCATGATGTACTCGGCACGGGCCGAACACTGCTTCAACAAACTGCCGATCGTTTTGAGGGTGTTTGTCCATTCGAAAATATTTTTATCGTTACCAGTTCGCTTTATAAGAATCTTTGCCAGCAACAGCTTCCGCAACTGACTGATGATCAAGTATTGTGTGAACCGATCGCGCGGAATACGGCTCCCTGCGTAGCCTATGCCTGTTATAAAATAGCCCAAAAAGACCCGGATGCTAATATCATAGTAGCCCCCGCCGATCATATTATTCTGAAAGAAGAAGAGTTCAAGCGCACTATTCAGGCCGCTCTGGACCAAACGAAAGAGCAGAATATTCTGGTTACGCTGGGTATTCAGCCTAGCCGCCCCGACACAGGCTATGGTTATATTCAATATATTCCGGAAGGAGAGGGGACGCTTAAAAAGGTCAAGACGTTTACCGAAAAACCCCATGTTGAACTGGCACGACAGTTTCTGGAAAGTGGTGAATTTGTCTGGAATGCGGGTATTTTCGTGTGGAATGTCAAGTCTATTATCAAGGCGTTTGAAACCTACTTGCCCGAAATAGCCGAAATTTTTGAGGAAGGCAACGATGCGTATTACACCGACCGGGAAAAAGGGTTTGTAGATAAAGCCTATTCTCTCACCAAAAGCATTTCCATTGACAACGGTCTGATGGAAAAAGCGGGTAATGTATACGTCGTATTAAGCGATTTTGGCTGGTCAGATTTGGGCACCTGGAAGTCATTATATGAAGTGTCGGAAAAGAACGACGATTTAAATGTGATTGACGGCCATATCCTGCTATACGATACCAAAAACTGCATCATTAAAACGCCAAAAGACCGCCTGGTCGTGGTAAACGGCTTAGATGGCTACATTGTGGCTGAGTACGACAATGTGCTGATGATCTGCCGCAAAGAAGAAGAGCAAAAAGTGAAAAACTTTGTGTCCGATGCCAAAGAACGGGGCACGGAGTTTGTTTAAGAATTTCTGTCTACTGTTTCCCGCAGATTTTGTCATTAGTTAAATGCCGATTTGCATAGGGCTTTTGCGAAATCTGCGGGAAATTAATACGCAAATAAGACAGATGAAGCAACCGGAGCAATGACAGAAATAGTCTGTTCGTTAGCTTCACGTACTGCTGATTAACTCGTGAAAAAAACAGTTTATTTAAGCCTAGCCCTGCTTCTGGCGAGTTTACTCATCAAATGCAAAGACACAAATGCCGGATTTTCTCCTGGCCCCGGTGATTCGCGCATTACGGGTACGTGGCAACTGGTAGAACGCCATTTCTCTAAAGATTCGGCGAAATCGGTTTTAACCGTCAATCTGTCTACCCGTCACGATTCCGTTTTGGTTACGATTGGTAATCAGGTCGTAAAGAAGGATACAGTTATTACGAAGAAGGATACCGTTTTTGTCAGACGTGACACCTCATTTTTTACAACACAACGATACCCTCTCAACCCGCTGCAAACGCTTACGTTTAATGATGATGGGAAACTGGTAGCCAGTGGTCCGGAAATGACATATTACAATCCGATAAAGTACTTTCGGGTTGATACCACTTATCCCGATAGCCTGTTTATCGATTTTTATATAACAACAAATCGGGCTACAGTGCCGGTTCGTCAGAGATTATCGATTCAGCCGGGTATGATGACATTACTACCCAATTGTGCAGGCGGCTGCTATTCGAAATTCGTACGGGTCAAGTAAAGAATTGCACGGCCAGTCAGCCTGTTGAGATCGGACCTGGAAAATGTTTTTCTGAATTTAACCGGCACGGGCCGCCCCGCACCGTTCAATGTTACTCTGGTTGAGGAAGGCTGTATGAACTACACTCAAATACAATTGCCAACCCCTTATTACCCGCGTATCAGGCGTTTCGCTTTCAGAAACGCGTTTGTCATCACCTCTTTTTCCGGATTCAGCACGACCTGCTTTAATACTTCGCAGACGAACAATTCATGATCGCCCGCGTCGGTACTGTGCAGCACATTACATTGCGCATAACCAATGGCTTCCATTAAATACGGGCAACCGCGATTATCGAGGTTGTAGGGAAGATTCTTGAACTTATCTTTATTTCGACCAGATTGTTGACCAAGTTTACGGATCAGACGAGTTTGATCAACTGCCAGGAGGTTTATATTTAGCACACCACTCTGCCGTACCAGTTCAATAGTATAATCGACTTTATATAAGGCTACAACCAGCACTTTGCCGCCCATATCTGTCTGAGTAAGCCATGTTACAATGTTGGCGCCCCGTTTGCCATCGGCAATTGTTGTTATGCTATGAACATCATAGTTCTTGTATTTCAGCAGGCGTTTAGGCATGACATTCTTATATATGTTTCGTCCTGTATAGTTGAGGTTTAACTAAGATCTACGGATTCAATTTAACAAGTATCCCGGTTAACTTTCTACCGAACGAAGCGTTTTACTCCTATGTTCTTGTACTGGAAACTAGCACTACTGATGTAATTTTACCGCTTATTTTCGCTTCGACACGGTCTGTCGCTGCGGATTCAGTTTCATTCTTTTGTCCTTCTGGTTAATGAAATCCTTCGACATACCTGACTATTACCGCAGCAATATTATTACGCCCCTGAAAGAATTTCGTCGGAAGCGGGATAAACTAAAGCGCGATTTCACGCCTACTTTGCTTGATTTTGGTCCTATTCGCCTGTTAATTGCCCGGCACTTTGGGTTTTGTTACGGTGTCGAAAATGCGGTCGAAATTGCCTACAAAGCCATTGCTGAAAACCCGGACAAGCGTATATTTCTGCTCAGCGAGATGATTCATAACCCCGATGTCAATGCCGATTTGCAGGATAGAGGGGTTCGGTTTATTATGGATACGAGCGGACGACAACTTATTCCCTGGTCGGAGTTGGTTCCTGAGGATGTCGTAATTATTCCGGCTTTCGGAACAACTCTGGAAACCCAGAATCAATTGGCTGCGTTGGGACTAGACGTCGAAAAATACGATACTACCTGCCCATTTGTGGAAAAAGTGTGGAACAAGGCCAGTCAGATTGGGCAGAAAAATTATACAGTGATCGTGCACGGCAAGCCGAGCCATGAAGAGACCCGTGCCACATTCTCACACAGTAAGGAATCTGCGCCGACGGTTGTGGTTAAAGACATGGCCCAAACGCAACGATTAGCGAAGTACATCACGGGCGAATTGCCAGCCGAGCAGTTTTATGCCGAATTTACCGGTCAATACTCTATTGATTTTGAGCCCGGCCGTGATTTGCAACGGATTGGCGTTGTGAACCAAACGACCATGCTGGCGTCTGATACCCAAGGTATTGCCGATTATCTGAAGCAGATAATGATGCAGAAGTATTCTCTAACAGAAGCTACTATTGATATCCATTTTGCAAACACACGCGATACCCTTTGTTACGCAACCAACGATAATCAGGATGCGACCTACGCGCTACTGACCTTTCAATCTCCGCTGGGCCAAGCCGATTTTGCCATTGTAGCGGGTGGTTATAATTCCTCAAATACCTCGCATATCGTTGAGCTTTGCGCAGATAAACTCCCAACTTACTTTATTGAATCTGAGCACAAAATCCTGTCTGACAAGTTAATCAGACATTTCAACGGCCATACGAAACAGGAAATTATCACCAATAACTTTATGCCGGCTACTAGCCCCATCACTGTATTGTTGACTTGTGGAGCCTCTTGTCCCGATGCCGTTGTGGAAGGAATTATGTTAAAGCTTGTTAGTTTTTTTCCTGATTCACGGGCTGTAGAGGACGTAGTACGTGAGTTTTCGCAATAAATCAGGGCACTTTTATAACTATCTCTTTGCTCTCGTTATGCAGCCGGTCGAGGGCGGTTACTACATACACATATTTCTTTTTTGGATCCGCAGTTTTGTCCACGAAACGTGTGGATGATTCACCCATGCATTGTGCCACTATATAGCGGGGATCATCTATTTGTAAGCGCGGTCGGCGGCCCTCAAACCGGTAAACAACATACGAATTAGCACCATCTCCATCCATCGCATCGGCCGGTTGCTGCCAGAATAGTTCAACACCGTCGGTTGTCATGGCCGCTTTTAAATCACGGGGTGGTAAGGGAGGAATACTATCCAGCCATTTCATTGTTGGCACGAGCGCCGGATGCCGGTAGAAATTATTTTTCAGGGAATCCCGAATAGATAGTGGGTTGGTTTGTAGACTTTTAGCGCTAAAAAATACGCTACCCTGAACGGCTTGCTGTTGCCGGTTATAACGCATCTGTTCCGGGAATTCTGTAGATCGCCACCAGCCCGGATCGCGTTCAGAACCGCGCCCAACACGGTAAGCACCCTGCCCAATATAAAGATGACAATTACCACAATTGTGCGTCCACCATTCCACTAATGTTTTATAAGGCACCCGACCAAACTCCGAGCTGAAGTAAACCTGGGGTACAATGTAGTCAATCAGCCCATCACGGACCCATTTGCGAGTGTCAGCATAGATATCATAATATGCTTGCCCGCCATTTGTAGCAGAACCTTCCGGATCGTTGCTCTTATTTTTCCAAATACCAAACGGGCTAATACCAAATTTAACCCAGGGTTTATTGGCTCGAATAGAGTCTCGAAGTTCGACAACCAGCTTGTTAACATTGTCACGTCGCCAGTCGGGTTTTTTCATACCATTGAAGTTAGCTTGGTACGCACTATCGTCATGTATCGTCTGCCCCGCTTCGGCATAAGGATAAAAATAATCGTCGAAATGAATGCCATCAACATCGTATTCACGTACAACATTGGCCACAACACCCGCAATGTAAGAGCGAACGGCGGGCAGACCAAGGTTAAAAAGTTTTCGCCCACCATAATTCATCATCCATTCTGGTTTACGATAAACGATATTGGTCGGAGCAACACTGGCGGCTTTACTGAACGTTGCCCGGTCGAGGTTAAACCACGCATGAAACTCCAATCCACGCTGGTGAGCCTGTTCAATCATAAATTCCAGTGGATCATAAAAAGGATCCGGCGCTAGTCCCTGCTGCCCGGTCAACCACTCCGACCAGGGTTCTGAACTCTTCGCATAAAACGCGTCCGCTGCCGACCGAATCTGCACTACGACAGCATTAAGACCCATTTGTTGTTGTTGATCAAACATCGCGACAATCTCACGTTGCTGGTCGGCTACGGGCAACCCTTTTTTACTGGGCCAATCAATATTATCGACCGTTGCTATCCATACTGCCCGGAATTCGCGCTTTGGCGGTGCCGGGCCGCGTTCGGCCGGTGTCTGGTTAGTTACTTCATCAAACTCAAGGGTATCGGCGGGATGTATTACACCCTTCGGTTCAACGGGCTTGGGTGCTGGTGGCTTAACAGCAACTGTTTTTGGCGGAACCTGAACTGCCGAAACGGGCCGGGTAGGTTTGCCAACGGGCTTTTTAACGGCAACAGGCTTGGCCTGCCGGCAGTTATTGTTAAGAAATACGAAAAGAAATAAACTAACGTAAGCAATTAGACGCATCAGACAGAGCGGGTTAATTGCCAAAATTAGCTATAGTCTGGCACACCTACGATGATTCGGGAATCGTTTTTTGTCGTTTACCTTCTGACCGACAGGCATCACTGCAATAAATAACATTGTCCCAATCGCGCTCCCACTTCTTGCGCCAGCTAAAAGGTCGGTGACAAACCGGGCATAATTTCGTCGGAAGTTCCGACTTCTTGCGCATTTTCATCTATTCAGAACCCTTTGGTACATCAGTAAGTTTAAGTGCCATGAAATCATCCAGCAAAATACAAAATTTGGCAGATAGTGATATCGACCGCATTATTGAGATGGCCTGGGAAGACCGCACTCCATTCGAGGCTATCGAAGCGCAGTTTGGTTTATCGGAGCAGGAAGTGGTTGTGTTGATGCGCCGGGAAATAAAACCAGCCTCGTGGCGAAGGTGGCGAGCGCGGGTACAAGGCCGTTCTACCAAACATACAGCCTTATCGGCAGTTGATGACGCCCGGTTTAAATCGAATCAGCAACGAGCTATTTCGTTGAATAAGATTACCAAACGGTAAATATCCTATTTGGCAACTACTGAAATAAACTTAGTTTTGTGCCGTTTTAGAAGGGGATTAGCATTATTTGTTCTGTATTTTGCAAAAATCCAATAATTTTTAAGAATTTTCTATTTTAAAAGATGGTAAATTTGTATCGTCTTGTAACTAAGTATTAACAGATTGCTTTATTTATGTCGAGCCAGAAATTAGATCAGATAGATCGCAATGTTTTAGAAATTCTGCAAGCCAACGCTAAAATCACCAACGCTCAGCTTTCCAAAGAAATTGGTCTTTCTCCCGCACCAACACTCGAACGCGTAAAGAAGCTCGAAACATCGGGCATTATTCAAAGCTACCACGCTCAGTTAAACCGTGAGAAAATAGGTCTTGGTGTTACAACTTTTGTGATGGTTACCCTTGTGGGTCACAAAAAAGAAACCACGATGTCGTTCGTGGAAAAGGTTAATGAAATCCCGGAAATTATTGAATGTCATCATATTACAGGGTCAGGAGATTTCTTACTTAAAGTCATTGCCAAAGATATTGCCTCTTATCAGGGGCTGATGCTGGACGTTATCAACGAAATTGATGAGGTCGCCAGCACGCAAACAATGGTTATCATGTCCACGTTCAAGGAAAGTAAAGTATTGCCAATTCCGTGATAAGTATGGTATAGGATGTATACCCTATGTTTCCCAACCACATTATATATCCTGTACCTTACTGTTTTCGTTTTCTTCTCTCTTCCCGACGCATTTTTTTAGCGTCGTCCAATGCCTTTTTAGCTTCCTTATACTGGCTGGATTTCCGCTCGGCTTTGTCGATCACTTCACTGAAGTAGGATTGAGCCAAATCATAGTTTTTCTCCTGAGTCGCAATCTTTGCCAGTCCCATTACTGACGACCAATAATAGCCCGCGTTAGTGGCATTGGTCTGTTTGGCGTAGTCAATCGCTTTCTGATAATAGATTTTTGCTTCAGGTATATTCTTGTAAAACAGGTGGTTAACATAAGCCAGGATATAAGCCGCCGTACGACCACTGACGCCCTCATAACCCGCCTGCGT
>JANXVQ010000014.1 GCA_025351545.1 Spirosoma sp. | reverse complement strand
GCCGCGCCCGATCTCGTCCATTAATATCAGACTTCGCTCGCTGAGGTTATTGAGAATACTGGCCGTTTCGGTCATTTCGACCATAAACGTACTTTCGCCCCGGGAGTGGTTATCCGACGCGCCAACGCGGGTAAATATCTTGTCTACCAGACCCAGTTCTGCCGACGAAGCCGGTACAAAACTACCCGACTGGGCCATGAGGACAATTAGGGCTGTTTGCCGTAACAAAGCCGATTTTCCGGCCATGTTCGGCCCGGTGATGATAATAAGCTGTTGGGTTTCGTCGTCTAAATAAATATCGTTCGGGATATAATGTTCACCCGGCGGCAATTGCTGCTCAATTACCGGGTGCCGCCCGTCTTTAATATTCAGGACTTTGCTTTCGTTAATCTGCGGCCGAACGTATTTATTCTTGACCGCTATCTGGGCAAAGGAGGCCAGCACATCCAGCACCGACAATACGCGGGCGTTCTGCTGAATTGCTCCAACATACTCCCCGGCCGCAATGACCATCTCATTGAACATCCGGGATTCGATCTGGAAAATCTGTTCCTCAGCATTCAATATTTTCACTTCGTATTCTTTTAACTCAGGCGTAATATAGCGCTCCGCATTCACCAGCGTTTGTTTGCGAATCCAGTCTTCAGGAACCCGATTTTTATGGGCGTGCGTGACTTCCAGATAATAGCCAAACACTTTGTTATACGCTACTTTGAGCGAGGTAATACCCGTTAGTTGAACTTCACGTTCCTGTAGTTTCAACAAATAATCTTTACCCGAATAGGCAATGGCCGTTAATTCATCTAATTCGGCGTTGATGCCCGACTTAATTATTCCTCCCTGGTTTGAGAGTGTCGGCGCATCTTCGCGTAATTCAGCTTCTATACGGTCGAGCAAAAACGAAACGGAGTTGAGCTGATCGGCGTATTTTTTTAACGATCCGGGATGCGGCCCAGACGATTCGTTCTGACTCAAGGCTGTAATCAGCAATTCTTTAATCGGCAGCACATGTTGCAGTGACCGTTTGAGTTGCAGCAACTCGCGGGGGCTGATGCGCCGGACGGCTACTTTCGAGACCAAACGCTCAAGATCACCGATTTGTCGCAGGTGGTTAACCAGCGTATCAGCAAGGTCAACATCCGAAACGAGTAGTTCAACCATGTTGAGTCGCTCGTCGATCAGGGCTTTCTCCTTGAGCGGCAAATTGAGCCATTTGCGGAGTAACCGCGCGCCCATTGGCGTAACTGTCTGGTCGAGAATCTGAATTAGTGGAACGCCCCCTTCCTGCTGAGCGGCCGTCAGTTCGAGGTTGCGAATGGTAAAGCGGTCGAGCCACACATAGCGGTCTTCTTCGAGCCGCGTTACACGGGTAATGTGCTGAAGGTCTTTATGTTCGGTTTCGTTGAGGTAGTGCAAAATCACCCCGGCAGCAATAATGCCATCGGGCAATCCCTCGATACCAAATCCTTTGAGTGATGTGGTCTGAAAATGCTGTTTCAGGAAGTTATAGCCGAAATCATATGTAAAGGCCCAGTCTTCGAGGGTGTATGTATGAAACTTATCGCCGAACAAACTGCCGAACTCCTGCCGATTGCGCTTGCAGTACAGCACTTCCGACGGATTGAAACTTTGCAGCAGTTTATCTACGTAAGCCGAATTTCCCTGCGATGCCAGAAATTCGCCCGTTGAAATATCCAGGAATGAAATCCCAAACGTATCCTCTGTTTTGCCGAAATGAACAGCCGCTAAATAATTGTTGCGTCGGGTATCGAGCACGTTATCATTGAACGAAACACCGGGTGTTACTAACTCCGTAACGCCCCGCCGGACAATACCTTTTGCCACTGACGGATCTTCTAACTGATCGCAGATGGCCACACGCTCGCCCGCCCGAACGAGTTTCGGCAGGTAGGTATCGAGTGAGTGATATGGGAAACCGGCCAGCTCTTCGTTCGCTCCGCCATTGTTACGTTTGGTAAGGGTAATGCCAAGAATCTTACTGGCCCGAACGGCATCCTCGCCGAACGTTTCGTAGAAATCACCGACGCGGAAGAGCAGCAACGCACCGGGATATTTGGCTTTGATCTGGTTGTATTGGCGGTTGAGGGGGGTTTCGTTTTTCTTTATTTGGGGCTTCGCTTCGGTGGCTGTCTTCACTGATTTCTGTTGGATTGTCGTAAACAAAAATAGTGATTTTTGCCGAAGAATTGGCTACTTTTTACCCTGAATATAGCCGTGTCGATTCGAAATAAACCAGTTATTTGTACCATGCCCGAATGGGTTCTTCCATTATCAAAACTAACTATTTCCGGTCTTCTTCCGTTCTTTGTATCGTCGTTTCCATTTAATTATAGACAATGTCTCCCCGTAAACTCTCCCTGACTGAACTCAACCGCTTGTCGATATCTGATTTCAAGGACGTCGACAAATTCCCATACTGCCTGATCTTAGATGACATCCGAAGCCTAAACAACGTTGGGTCAGTATTTCGTACGGCCGATGCGTTTCGCGCTGAAACACTTTATTTGTGCGGCATAACGGGCCAGCCGCCCCACCGCGATATTACAAAAACAGCCCTTGGCGCAACCGAATCTGTTGTGTGGAAACACGAAGCCGATGTAGTTGCGCTTGTCAGGCAACTACAAGCCGAAGGCTGGATTGTGGCGGCTGTGGAGCAGGCTGAGGGTAGCACATCGCTGGCTGATTTTAGACCTGAGCCAAACAAACCGTACGCGTTTGTGTTGGGTAATGAAGTGACAGGCGTTCGGGAAGAGGTTATCCAACTGGCTGATTTAGTGCTGGAAATCCCACAGTTTGGCACCAAGCACTCGCTCAATATTGCTGTTACTGCCGGAGTCATTTGCTGGGATTTCCTCCAAAAAATGTAACAAAAGCTTAACATTGAATTTTAGATTGTCACGAAAAATTCGTATTTATTTGTAAATTTTTTCTATTGAAGCAAATGGCAAACAAAACTGTAAAAACCAAACAGAAATCACTGGCGTCCGAAATCGTCAGTTCAATTGAAATTAAGCTTAGCGAAGCGGGTGCTGCTACCAAAAAAATGAAAAAATCCATCGAGAAATCGGCGGATAAGCTGGCTAAGAAACTTGCCAAAT